>MGRY01000105.1 GCA_001799045.1 Deltaproteobacteria bacterium RIFCSPLOWO2_02_56_12
ACGGTATTACGCACGAGGTTGAAGCAAAGCCTCTGGAGACCTTGCTGGCTGTCCTGCGCGACCAGCTGAACCTGACGGGAACCAAAGACGGCTGCGGCGAAGGGGTTTGCGGCGCTTGCACGGTGCTCCTCGACGGCGAGCCGGTGAGTTCCTGCCTGCTCCTTGCCTCTTACGCGGAAGAGAAAAGGATCACCACGATTGAAGGGATCGGATCAGGCGGCAAACTCCACCCGCTGCAAAGGGCCTTCCTCGACCAGGGCGCTTTTCAGTGCGGTTACTGCACGCCGGGTATGATCCTCATGGCCAAGGCGCTGCTGGAGCGGAATCCCAACCCGTCGAAAGAGGAGATCCGCGATTTCATGGCCGGGAATATCTGCCGTTGCACCAGCTATGTGGAAATCGTTCGGGCAGTGAGACAGGCTGCACGGCGCAATAGAAAAAGAAAGAAGGATTAGGGATGAAGGGTTGCCTGAAACTCTTTCTGTCCGTGTTTCTGTCCTGGAGTTGTTCGACGAGGGCCGTGCCGGAACCGCAATATCTTCCCGCTGTGGGGCTACTGGATATTGTGAAAGATTTTCAGCGACTCGCGCGCGAGGACGCATATCGTTTTCCTATTCCCAAGGACGTTACCGGGATCAATATCATGAAGGCGACGGTTGTCCGGCTCGAAGACTACGAAAAGAAAAACCCCGGCCAGTTTTCTGACATCATCCATTTCAGCAAGGCTACAGCCTATGAGAGGCTCAGGGAATACGACCAGGCCATCGCCTATTACCGTAAGGTCGGTGAATCGGATGGCCGCCTGGGAGCCGAGGCGGTAAAAAATATCGAGGTGCTGGAGTCCTTCCAGCGCATCCTGCAAAAACCCCTGCCGGTTCAGGACCCGATGGAATACATCAAAGGCATGGATGAAAAGGTGGCGGCCTGGAACGAGATCATCCGCAAATATCAGGGGAGTCCCTATGAGTTTCTGGCACGGGTGGAAGAAGAGAGGATCGACCGGGCCAAGGTGGCTTTTGTCGAACTCAACCGCTACCGGATGAAGGACGGCAACCAGCTGGTCATCCTGGGTTATAGCCAGCTGGTCACCAAGCACCGCCAAAGTAAGAACCTCTACCGCTACCTCCTGGACTTCGGCGACTTCTACGCCCTGCTGGCGAAGGAATACACCATGCAGAATGACCCCGAAGGACTGAGCTTTGATCAGCAAGTCTTCGATCAATTTGCAAAGTCCGCCTTAAGGCTCTATACGGAGGTAGCGCAGGTTGACGGGATACTGGAGAAGATCGAGGCCCAAGGGAAGATTGAGGGGCTGCGCGGGCTAACGGAAAAAATGAGGCGGCTCAACAGATGAAGCGAGTGATCACGCCGATGGTCCTGCTCCTCTGCATGCTGGGATACCTCCTCCCGGGTGTTGAAAAGGTTTCTGCGCAGGAACAAGAGTCCCCCCTAGAGAGAATCCTCAAACCCTTGCCGGACTACGATCCCTTTGATAAGCGGCCGCCCTCACCGCAATTCTTCCCCGACGAGGTCGACAAGCGGGCACGCGAGGCCCTCGTCGATGGCCTGACAAACAGAGAGGAGAAGCTGGAGGACCACTTCCGTTTTTTTGTCAACAAGGATGCCGAGCTCAAAAAGGAGCGGGGCACGGTCACCGGGATAACGGCGCATGCATTGGATCTTTACCAGGGCACGATCCGAGAGCGCGATCGCTATCTGGAGGCCCAGAAGAAAGCTCTTGGTTCTTCCCCATCGCCGGAACAAAAAAAACTCATAGAATCGAGGCTCCAAAACGACGACCTCACCCAGGCGGAGGAACTCTTGCGCACGAGCAGCGCCAACCGCTGGGGCGGCATGCTGAACCGTCTGCTTGGCTCCGTGGATCTCGTGAGCATCCTCTCGGGATCCTATGTCGGAGCCGCCGTAGACTCGGCGCTAGGAGAATTCCTGGCCGCTGTTTCGCCGGATATGCCCGCCGAGGAGAGGAAGGCGCTGGCCCACTACCGTGAACATCTGAAGCGATATCCCAATGATGCGAAAAACGGCGAGGTCCAAAAACAGGTGGAGGCCCTGGAAAAAAAGAAGCGAAAGGTTTTGGTTCAAAAACAGATAGAGAAGGCCGAAGAGGCGGCAGAGAAAGGCAACCTCGACAGCGCCCTCTTCCATTACGAGATGGCCGCATGGATCGATCCGCTCTCGCGCGCAGCGGAGGAAGGTTTCAAAAAGACCAAACAAAGCTTGCGGCAAAAAGAGGATGAGGCGAAAAAAGGGCTCTCGGCGGCAACCGCGCAGCCCCGGGAGAGCGCAAACCTGCCGGAGGAGCGGGAGGTCAGGGCGCTCCTTCAGGCTTTAGCTCTGAGGGATCACGGGCAAATTGAACCGCAAGCGAAGCGGCTGATGGAAAAGAACCCGCATGGGCCTCTGGCCGAGCCGGCGCGAGATGCCTCGGCAGTGGCGCTGGAAATCAAGGGAAAGCACGAGGAGGCAAAGAAGGTCCTTGAGCAGATTGTCCGTTCGTCAAATGACCCGCACGAAAAAAAGCGGGCTGAAATCCTGCTGGGGAGCCAGGAGTACAATCTCTTGGCCTCATTCAACGACGCGCGCAATCAACACCGGCTCCAAACCATCAGATATGTCCTGCTGGGGGAGGACTTTCTCAAAAAGAATCTCCTTTACGGCGCTGCTCCGCTGATCGCCTCGGGTCCGGCGGGAGCGACCTCGATAGCGGCAGCCAACGCGATTATGATCGGGACGAACCTCTTTCAGGTCCTCACCTCGAACCCCATCTCCACCCAGGGAGTCATCGATAAAGGAGTCGAATACATCCGCAACCATCCTCAGTCGGATAATGCCGCAGATGTCTATGCCGTATTGGCCAACGCCTACGAAGACGTTGGAATTTATGACAAGGCCATTGCCTACCATGAGATGTCGGGCAAGACTACGGAGAAAAAGCTCGCTGAGCTAAAGGAGAAAGCGGCCAAGGCGCTGCTCCGAGCGGCGGACAAAAGCGGGGATAGAGCCGCCCGCGAAAGTCTTCTGAAAACTATTCTGGACGAGTATCCGGAAAGCGCTGCCGCCAAGGAGGCAACCCAGAAACTCTCGGCGCTCATGAAAATCGAAAACCAGGGACTCCGGATGAGCAAGAAATTCCTCATGGAGAATCCGGAGCTCTTTGGTCCGCAAGGACTGCGGTTAAAACCGGCGCTGTTTGACGGCAACCTGAGCAATATGGAGCTGGCCAATCAGGGGATCAATCTCCTGAACGAGAGAGAAATCCTGCTCCATTTTCAAACCCCCTGGGGCGTTCAGAGCCAAAGCTATCCCATCGACAAAGAGACCAGCGGGCGATTCCAGGTCGCTTTGAGGAATAAGAACTACGAGGTCGCTCTGGGAAATGTCGATGCCCGGACGAAAGGAAGCCCGGGGGGAATCAAAAACCTGCCTTTGCCTCTCGTTAGGGGAGAACTCGAGAGAAAAGGTCCGGAATCCGAGAATACCACTCTGAGTCTTGTCCGCGAGGCAACCGGCCCGGCGAGCGCTTTTCCAAAAGTATTGGACCATCAACTCCTCAGCGAGAGTGAAAAGGAGGGCGCAACGAAATGGGAGCTCCCGCCAATCCAGGGAAGCGTCTCAGCGAGCCGATTCGATCTGAGCGGCTCCCTCCCGGCCGGCCTCTGGGGGGACCGGCTCTCCGTCGGCACCGATCAAAAAAGCCCCTTCGCCGGGATCCAGCTCCCGATCCCAGTGCTGCAAAACTTTATCCCCGTAGATTTTCTCTTGCAGGGCAGACCGGGACGTTTCTCCATCTTCCCCAAGATCCACATGCAAAAAGACAAAGACGACGATCAGGAACTCTACCGATAAATACTGCGAAGTCGCATAAAGGACGAAGATCCGTTGCCAGGACAGGCGTTAAGGCGAGGTTGCTTATCAATTGCGGGAGGCCTGCTCCTATGGGAGATCCTAACGCGCCTTCTCCTGGAAAACGAGCTTCTGATCCCTCCCCCGACCAGCGTGCTCCGTTCGCTATGGAAATTAACTCTCAGCGGCGAGCTGAATCGCCATCTCTCGGCAACCCTTTTCGAGTTTGTCTGCGGTTTCAGCACCGCCTGCATTGTCGGCATCCTGCTGGGCTATCTCATGGGCCGGTATCGATGGTTCGACGACCTCATGGATCCGTGGATCGCCACTCTCTATTCCATCCCGGTCATAGCCTTCGTGCCGTTCATTATCATCTGGTTCGGCATCGGACTATTCTCGAAGATCATCGTGGTTTTTAAGATCACGGCCGTGGCGATCATGCTGAATACTGCGGCGGGGATCAAGACCATCGATCCCGTCTGGTTGGAGCTCTCCAACTCATTGCGCCTGAGCCCTTGGGAAACCACTTACAAAATTCGGCTTCCCGCGGCCCTACCCTACATCATTACGGGGATGCGGCTGGGCGTCGGCCGGGCGCTGCTCGGGGTGATCGTAGCGGAGCTTATGGCCGCCAACGCCGGCCTGGGCTATCTGCTGCGCGACGCGTCGGAGACGTGGGATAGCCCCAAACTATTCGTCGCCGTGGTCCTGCTTGCGGCCATGGGGGTCGGCAGCTTCATTCTGATAAGAAAAGGCGAACAGAAACTCGCGCCCTGGCGCGAGACCGCTGAATGGTAACCGATGAAAGGCGCCCTCAAGCTCATCTCGATTCTTAGCGGCTTGGTCCTTTGGCATCTCGTTGCGACTCGGGTCGTTAACGACAGCAGCCTCCTGGTTTCTCCGCTGGTCGTGATCGCCAAAGGCTACGAGATGATGTTCGTCACGGCTGAGCTCTACCCCCACCTGGTCGCCAGCTCGTGGATTTTTCTTTATGGAATGCTTATCGCCGCTCTCGTCGGCGTTCCGCTGGGTTTTCTGATGGCCCTCAGCCCGGTCACGAGAGATTATGTCAACCCCTGGATGACCGCGCTTTACACGACTCCGCGAATCGCTTTTGCCCCCGTGCTCCTTCTCTGGTTGGGCATCGACATCGCATCCAAAATCGCCATCGTCTTTCTCGGGTGCGTTTTCCCCATTCTTATCAATTCCTTTTACGGCATGCGGGTGGTAAGCCGGGAGTTCGTCGAAGTTGGACGGTCCTTCCGCCTGTCGGGAGTCGCCTTGTTCGTGAAAATTCTTCTCCCCGCCTCCGTTCCCTTCATCCTGGCCGGCCTCAGACTGGCCGTGGGCCGAGGCCTTACCGGCGTGGCGATTGCCGAATGGTTCGGCGCCACGGAAGGGCTGGGCTACCTGATTTTCTTTGCCGGTCAGACATTTAATATACCCATTCTGTTTGTCGGTGTGGCTGTTTTCGCCCTCCTCGGCATTTTCGGATTTCAGGTCCTTAAAATTATTGAAAACCTTGCCACCCCGTGGAGAAAAGAGTTCGAGACAAAATAGCTTATGGCCGTACCCGTACTGGAGCTTAGAAACCTGACAAAGGAAATCCCCGCCGCGGGCCAAGAACCGTTCGTCATCTTCAAGAACATCAGCCTCACCGTCAACGAGGGAGAATTCGTCAGCATCGTCGGACCGAGCGGCTGCGGAAAAACAACCATGCTACGAGTCATCAACGGCCTCCTTACCCCCTCCTCCGGGCAGATCTTTATAGACGGAAAGGAACAGAAGGGAACGGACGGCGATTTGGTCATGGGTTTCGTTTTCCAGGGAGCCTCGTTGCTCCCGTGGCGCACGAGCTTGAAGAACGTCCTGTTAGGTTTAGAGGGAAAGAAGCCTCCCCAAGAGGCGGGACAGATCGCCCGCTCCCATCTGAATCTGGTCGGACTATCGGGCTTTGAAAATCATTATCCGCATCAGCTCTCCGGCGGCATGCAACAGCGCGTCAATCTGGCCCGGGCCCTGGCCGTCGATCCCAGAATCTTGCTGATGGACGAACCTTTTGCCGCTCTGGACGCCCAGACGCGCACCTTCATGCAGTTGGAGCTGTTGAGAATCTGGTCGCAAGCGAAGAAGACCGTCATCTTCATCACCCACATGATTTCGGAGGCGATCCTGCTTTCGGACCGGGTCGTCGTCTTCAGCCGTCGCCCGGGCCGGATACGATCGGAGTTCGCCGTTCCGCTTGCGCGCCCGAGAGATATCGATATAAAATCCGACCATCGTTTCGTGGAGTTGGAAAACGTGGTATGGAAACAAATCGAGGAAGAGGTCAAGGCCAGCCGGGAGAGCAGCCTAATCTGAAGGAGGGAAACATGCGACGAAGAAAAATCAAAATCTTCATTCTTTTCGGTCTATCGGCTCTGTGCGCGGTTTTTCCCCGCCTTTCTTTGGCTGGTGAGGCCGGCCTTTCCAAGTTCCGCTTCGTGCAAAGCGGCCACACGGCGTCGAGCTGGCCCCTTTACGTGGCCGAGGAAAAAAAGCTTTTCCAAAAAAACGGCCTTCAGGTGGAGGTGATCGTCATCCGGGGCGCCACCAACACCACCCGGGCGGTTTTGAGCGAAACCGTGCCGATCGGACGGATCAATCCCGACTACATCATCGCCGGCATTGAAAAGGGCGCCAAGGTGCGGATCGTCAGTGGGAACATGGAAAAAATTCCCTACGATCTCATCGCTCGACCGGAGATCAAATCCGGAGCCGACCTTAAAGGAAAAACGATCGGCGTCAGCACGCTGACGGGCGGGACCACGCTGATGCTCCAGGAGGTCGTTGAAAAGGCGTTTAAACTTAAGGAAACAGACTTCAAGATGCTGGTCGTGGGGACCTCTCCGGACCGCTACGCAGCAATCAAAGGGGGCTCGGTTCAAGCTACGTTCATGGGCCCCCCTTTCAACATCAGGGCCAAGCAGGAAGGATTCAACTCGCTCGTCACTTTTCATGAGATTTTGGGTCCGATTCAGTTTACCGTGGACTTCGCCCACCAAAATTTCCTCAAGTCGAATCGGGACGAGGTCGTCAAATACTTGAAATCCATAATCCAGGCGACGCAGTGGCTTTACGACCCAAAAAACAAAGAGGAAGCCATTGCCCTTCACATGAAGATCCTGAAGAGTGAAAGAAACGTGGCCGAGCAGGACTACAAGTACCTGATTCAGGAATTTCAACCCTTCCCAAAAACCGGCTCCGTGAGCAAAGCGGCCATGGAAAAGACGATGGAGTTGAGGGCCAAAGAGGGCTATTACAAGGACAAAAAAGTCCCTCCCTACACCGACTACGTTGACAACTCTTTCATTGAGGAAGCGCAAAGACAGGTGGGATTGAAATAGTTCCGGAAAACCGTATCGAAAATCCAATGTCCTAAAGAAAGGAGATCGCCCGTGTTTAGAAGAAAACCCATCAAATGGCCCAACAACGCCCGCGTGGCCATAACCACGTGTATCGTCACGGAGAGCTGGCCCGAGGAACTCGGAACCCCGACTTCCCTTCAGGTGGAGTTTCGCAAGGGACTCCCGCGAGATGCCAAGTTCAAAAAGGACGTCGCTTCGATCACGGACCGGCAGTATGGCGAGAGAGTAGGAGTCTATAGGGTGATGGACGTCTTGAAGCAGGAGGGGATCCAGGCAAGCTTTTTCGTTAACGGCCACACGGTGGAGACTTTTCCCGGCCTGATGAAGCAGATTGTGGCCGAGGGTCATGAGCTTTGCTCCGAGAACTGGCGGCACGAATATGTGACCATGATGACCCCGGAAGAGCAGCGTAACGACATCAAGCGAACGGTGGATACATTCCAGAGGGTATTGGGGTTTAAACCCCAGGGCTACATCATGCCGGGGGAATTGCCCACAGACGAGACGCCTGGAATCTTAGTCGAGCTGGGCTATAAGTATTGGATGTGTTTTCTCCATGAGGATCTGCCCTATGTTCTCAAGGTAAATGGGGGAGAGATGGTTCTCGCCTCTTACGGCATCTGGACGACAGACCACAGGACCGGTCAGGCGGATTCCGGTCGAACCCCCCGAGAGCTGCTCCAGATCTGGAAGGACAACTTCGATTGGATCTACGAAGAGGGCGCAACTTATCCCGGATTCATAAGCCTGGGGCTTCACCCGTTTCTCATTGGCCGGCCCTTCAGGACTGTCATTCTAAGGGAGTTCCTCCGCTACGCCAAAGGACACCCGGGCGTCTGGTTTCCTCGGGGCATTGATATGGCAAACTACTGGTTCGAGAACTGCCGGGATAATCTGGTAGAAAAGTGGCCCAATTACGGAACCGGATTGGCGTACGAAAAAACTCTTGCAAAGTAGCAGATTCGATAAGCCTGTTTTGAAAAGGAGAAAACCATGTCAAATCGTTACTTAGTCACACTGGCAACCTGCCTAGTCCTGCTTTTTTCTCCCCTCCCGATCTTTGCCCAGGAGCTCAAGGCAATCGAGGAGGGGGCCAAGAAGGAGGGCAAGCTCAATCTCTATGGATCGATCCGCGAGGATGAGGGTAAGGCCATCTTCGACACCTTTGAGAAGAAATATCCCGGTGTCAAGCTCGATTATTTTCGCTCAAGCGAGGATAAACTTGTCAGCAGGATCCTTGTCGAGGCCAAGGCAAAAACTTATAACTTCGACGTTCTGATTACCACCGCGGCCGGTCACCTGAAAAGTTTGGGGCTGGCGCTCAAGTGGTCTCCACCCTCAGCCTCAGGGATCATTCCTGATCTATTGGACCCGGATGGGACGACTGTTCCGGTGTACATCAACACCAATATCATTCAATACAACACCCGGCTGGTGGCCAAGGCCGATGTGCCCAAAGGCTATGAGGATTTGACTCACCCCAAATGGAAGGGGAAACTCTGCCTGGAGGATTCTGATTTTGAGTGGTTCGTCGGGCTACAAAGTTCTATGGGGAAAGAGAAGGCCCTGGACCTTTTCAGAAAAATTGCCGCCAATCAACCGGCGATGCGAAACGGGCATGGATTGCTCTCTGACTTGGTCTCTGCCGGCGAGTGCCCGATCGCCATCAACAATTACGGCAACCAGGTTGCCAGGGCGCAGAAAAAAGGGGCGCCTACCGATTTTGTGGCGATCAACCCGGTTATAACCATCGTCGCCCCTGGGGTGGTCTCCAATAACTCGCCTCATCCCAATGCAGCCAAGCTCTATCTCAACTGGATCACTTCCAAGGAGGGGCAGGAGTTCATCGTCAAGAATGGGGGCAGGATACCGGTGCGTGTCGACGTGGATCCTGATCCGCCCAGGCTTACCAAAGGGCTCAAGCTGCAAGTTGCAAAACGAATGGAAGGAAAAGAACTCAAAGATGCCCAGGCCCTCTATCGCCAGACATGGCAAGGTCGTTAATGCGCCTCAACCCAAGATTTGAGAGAGGGGGTTGAACTCATCCGGAACTGGTTTCGACCGGATACTTTGATCCTCGGAGGGGTCGTCCTGGTAGTCGCTTACCTGGCAATGACCCCTCTTGCCATGCTGA
>MGRY01000106.1:0-4989 GCA_001799045.1 Deltaproteobacteria bacterium RIFCSPLOWO2_02_56_12
TAGCCGGCTATGTTAAAACCGACCCAAAAGTAAGGCATCTCAGGGTTAGATTCAAGCCCTTTGTTCACTAGTGTCCGACACGTTTCATAGTAAAATCAGTTGGTTGGGATCGGCGTTGAGATCCTCGCTGGTTTCCGAGTGGGTAAGGATCTGAAACAAAGGCGTTTTCTCGAACGGTGTGATGCTCAAAATCTGTAACATGGCGTGTAAGGACAAGTCCAGATTGAGACGCTTGCGAACGATGGCGACTAACACATACACGGCCACCGCGATCCAAACCTGGGTCTTGACGGCGTTCTCGGAAGTGCCAAAGAAGCGATTGATGCGTAGGTGCTGCTTGATCCACTTGAAGAACAGTTCGACTTGCCAGCGTGATCGGTACAGCTCGCAAATGGTCAGAGGCGGCAACGTCATATGATTGGTCAAAAACACCAGTTGCCGTCCCTCGGTATCGCGATAGCGGATGCGACGCAGCCGCGCCGGATAGGCCTGCTGGGAATAGAACACGAGCAGTTCTACTTCTTGGTCGCAGAGCAGTCCCATGCGGCGATCGACCGGCCGAGAGTACACGCGCTTGAATCTGAAATTGGATTTGGCGCGGGTGACGAAGAAGCTGGCGGCCTGATCGAGGCGGTAGAGCCGCTCGAAGTCGAGGTAGCCGCGATCCATCACGTAGAAAGCGCCCGGCTCGGGAAGGAGCATGTCGAGCACGTTGACGTCGTGCAGTTTGCCGTCGGAGATGTGGATGAAACTGGGGATCGCCCCGCGCAAGTCGAGCAGCGTGTGCAGCTTCACCGCCGCTTTGGTCGTGCGAAACTTGGCCCACGGAAACAGCGACAAGCACAAGTCGATGGTGGTGGCGTCCAAGGCATAAACCGTCTCGGCCAGATCCACCGCAAGGGAGTCCTGGGCATACAGGCGGCGCGCGGTGCGGATAAGAGCGTGGGCGAACTCGGCGTACATGCGCCAGTCGCGCGACTCGTTGGCGTCGGCCAGTGCGCTGCGGCTCACTGTGCCGCGCAGGCCCATGTGATAGAGCTTGGTGGGCTGCGCGCGCAGACACGCTTCGATGTCGCGCAGGCTTTCGCGGTAGGTCAGCTGCGCGAAGGCCATCGACAGAAACTGGTCCAGGCAACTGAAGGTGCGAACGTTGAAATCGCCGTGATACTTCGCCACCAGACGGCGAAAGGTATGCCAAGGCGCGAACTCCATGACTTGTGCGAACACGAGATTGCCAGTGTGCATCGGTGCCTCCCGGGAAAGTCCCGAAAGACTGCCGACATTGGCATTCCGAATTCAAATCGTTAACACCTTGAAACGTCATGAACACCGCAAAAAACCTAACTTTTAAACTGAAACACCTAAAATCTGTCGGACGCTAGTGATAACTCATAACTGTTAAGGAGTTCCATCCCGGGTCAGATCGAGAAAGACGCTTTCCAGCCTTCCTTCCTTCACTTTGGCGAGGCGGTAGAGATCCGCCATGGTCCCGCTGGCGATGAGTTTCCCCTTGTGAATGATCCCGATCCTCTGGCAGATCTCTTCGGCGACGCTGATGCTGTGGGTCGAGAGGAAGAGCGTGGTTCCCTTTTTTGCCAGGGAGAGAAAGAGGTCCTTCAGCATCCTGGTCCCTCGGGGGTCGATTCCCACCATCGGTTCGTCGACGATGAGGATTTTGGGCTGGTGGATGAGCGCGGCGCAGAGAACCAGCCGCTGCTTCATGCCGTGCGAATAGCTTTCCACCAGCTCGTCTTTCCAGTCGGATAGTTCGAAGTGCTCCAGGAGCTCGGGGATTCTTCGCTGCAGCAGCGCGGCATCTACCCGATGCAGGCTGCCGACGAATTTGAGAAACTCTCTCCCGCTGAGCTTTTCGTAGATGAAGGGGCGGTCAGGGATAAAACCGGTGATCGCCTTGGCCTTCTCGGGTTCTTGCTCCACGTCATAGCCGCCGAGGGTGACCCGACCCGAAGTGGCCCTTAAGATTCCCATCATGACTCGGATCGTGGTGGTTTTCCCTGCGCCGTTCGGTCCCAGGAAGCCGAATATCTCACCGCGCTGGACCTCCAGATTCAGGGAATCTACCGCCGCCAGACGACCGTAGTGTTTGGAGAGATTTTCCAGACGAATCATTTTTTATCTTAGGCAACAGGCGAGAGGCGTTAGGCAACAGGGAACGCCCAAACTCTGTACTGAAAACTTCCGCCTCACGCCTACCGCCTCATGCCTTTCTTAGGAGGCCTCCACGACCTTGATCTTTAGTTTGCCGATGAGTTCGAGGATATCGATCTGCCGGTCGATGTCGCCTTCGAGGAACTTGATGTGGGTGACATCCGCCGGAAATTGATCCAGGACCGAATCGACGGAGATCCACTGGCCGAGCCAGACCTCGGACCAGGCGTGATAGTAAAAAGCGCCGCGCAGGTACACGACGCCGACGACGGTCCTGGCGGGGATCCCACTGGCCCGGGCGATGGCGTTAAAGAGAACCGTATGCTCGTTGCAATCGCCTCTTCTGGTTTGGAGCACCTCCAGAGCGTTGGGGATGCTTACGGTGGGCACTTTGACGAGCCCGTCGTAAACCCATTTCCTGATTCTCTCGACCGCCTTTAGGGCGTCCGCTTCTCCTCCCAAGACTCTCACCGCCAGGGCGCGAATCTGCGGGTGGTCGCTTTGCAAGAAAGGAGTGGACTGCAGATAGGGAGCCAGGGAGGCGTCCCGGATCGGGCGCCGGTAGGAGCGGAGCCGGTTCAAATCTTCCCTTTGGATCTCCAACGTATCTTCAGTCAACCGCTGGCGGCCGCCGTTCAAAGGAAAGTGGGCAAGATTGAAACCCGAGAGCTTCACCTTGAGAAGGTTTTTTTTCGTCGGCTCCGCGATAGGGGTTTCTAAAGGGACAGAGGTTTGTGAAATGAGGTCCAGAGGGGTGGCTCTCGTAGCGAGGATTTTAGCCTCTTCTTCTTTCTGCCTGACGAGCGAGAGTCCCGTGGGGGTCTCTTCTTTAAGCGTTCTCCCGCTGCCATCGACCCAGGAGACCACGGAGATCCCTTTGAAGCGCTGGCGGATGCGCAGCGCCGGCTCTGTTTTGCCCCCGATTTTGATCTGCTCCCTTCCCTCAACGGTGACGGTCGTGATCTGTTGCGATAGGGTCGAAGGATCGAAAGTGGAGAAGAGTTGTTCCTTACCTAACTCCAGGTTTTGCGTTACGATATAGGGCTTGAGGGCGGCGAGCAGGTAGGGAGGCTGGCTCATGGGAAGCTCTTTATCCGTGCGCTGGCCGCCTGATTCCACCTCCAGATGAAGCTTGCCCGCGGCAACCTTTCCTCGGGCCTTGAACCTGACGTCCTCGGAACGGAGATCGAAATCAAATTCTCTCAGCGCCCAATTCGCGGCTGCGGTCATTTGCAGCCGGGTCTCTACCGTTTTAACCGTCCCCAGGAGGTTGAGTCGCAGGAGCGAAGAATCCCACACGAGGTATCCCTCCGTCTCCGGCGTGATCTTCTGCGCCGCGTAACCGATCTTTTCTCCGCGATAGTAAATTCCCCACCACTCTTCCATCGGCTCGGTGATTGCGGTTACGGTATGGAGCAGGACCGGAGCAGGCGGGGCCCAAAGCTCGCGTCTCAGGAGGAGGATGTTCATGAGACACCAGAAAAGAACGATGGCCACACCCAGGGATCTCTTCACAATCATCAAGTAAAAAATTATATACTAGGTGAGCCTTAAAATAAATGTAAGCTATGAAATTTGTTGCCGACAGAATGCTGGGCAAACTTGCCAGGTGGCTGAGGGTGATCGGCCAGGACGTGACCTACGGCCCGCACCTATCCGGCTATGGGTTGATCCGTGAGGCGCGCCGGGAAGGCCGATTGATCCTTACGCGGGATCGCAGCCTGGCGCGGAAGAAGCCGCCGGATTACCTCCTGATCCAAAGCGACCAGTTTAGGGAACAGTTGAAGCAGGTGGTCCAGGCTTGCCGTCTGGAGCCATTCAAAGAGGCCTTTACCCGATGCGTGGAGTGCAATACGGTTCTTCAACCTGTACCCAAGGAGGCCGTTAGAGAAAGAGTCCCTCCCTATGTTTTCTCTAATCAAGAGAGGTTCTCCTTCTGCCTGAGATGCCGGCGCATCTACTGGCCGGCCACGCACCAGCAGAAGATGGTGGAGCAGCTAAAGGCCTTGGGTTTCGGAGGTCGCTGAGCAGCCACTGAAAAACACTCTGGTCAATCTCTCTGACTGAACGCCCTGCCAGCTTCCTCTAGCTTTCGACATCGAAGAGGAGGCCTGGAGGGTGCCCCGCCGTTAGCGGTCAGCCGATGACAGTCAAGCCAAGAGCGAGGAAATCTTTATCGAACGCCAGGCAGGGCATGTGATCGAGAAGCGTGGTTACCACGACGAAAGAAATAGCGTCACAGAAGGAAAGGCGCCGGCCGCGGCCGCGCTGACGGAAAGTCTGCTCAGCTGCGTCGTGGACTCCTTTCCCGTACTCGGCAATCCTTAGATTCGGTTTGACCTCGTCCAGAAAAGTCAGGGCGGCTTTGTACCCTATCCGGTAACGCAAGAGCGTGACAGTCTCGCTGACTATGTCCCAGGTAGTGAAAAAGACTACGGCTGAGGCAGCAGCTTCACGGGTTAACTCCCCGGCCCGGTCATGGTTTACGTCATCGGGGTCGAGGCAGGCGTAAAAGAATGATGTATCGCAGAAAAGACGGGCCGGGAGCGCCATTACCGTTTTTTCCCGCCGAGCCCGTAGAGGTATTCATTGACCCGAGTGGAGACATCGGTCTTGCGCCGCCGCCGCTTCGGCAACCGCCGCATCACCTCGAGCAGCTTCCTGGCAGCGGCCCCCGGCTCGGGCTCCGGCAGCGCCGCCCGCAGCTCCGCCACCACCTCATCGCGGACCGTGATCTCGACCTTTGCACCCGTGTCCCTCCGGACGTGGCGGACCAATTCCGGTAGTCTCCGCCGGGTTTCGCTAATAGAGAGCTTCATG
>MGRY01000106.1:5026-5754 GCA_001799045.1 Deltaproteobacteria bacterium RIFCSPLOWO2_02_56_12
ATGAAGCGACCCCATGCGTAGAACGACGCGATCTGATACGACCCAGCAGAGATTCTCTTTCTGCCCGGGCTGTCGGCGCATCTACTGGCCGGCCACGCACCAGCAAAAGATGCTGGAGGAGCTGAAGACCTTGGGGTTTGAAAGCCGGTCAAGCTGAGGTTGACGTAACACGTGAGTATCGGATACTCTCCGGCAAAAAACGGGCGTCTACCAAGGTCGACCGCCCCGCTAAAGCGCCGACCGACTCTATGTTGCTATACTCTTACGTAGTGGAGCACGACAACGGATTCGCACCTAACCCGTTTCACAACTACTGCACGTTGGCGCACTGCAAGTTCAGCCACGATGGAATGCGCAAGAACATTGTCGAGCTTGCGACCAAAGACGACTGGATCGTGGGCACGGGTGGGGCAAACCTCTACAAGAGTGCGGGCCATGGCCGGATCGTTTACGCGATGAAAGTCACAGACATCAAGACGCTCACCGAGTACTTCCACGAGCGAGGATTTGAGGCGAAGAAGCCGAAGAATGCATCTGACTGGCAGGCTGATAACCGTAAGGAACTGTTAGCAGCTGGGCGACGGGTGCTGATCTCCGATTACTTCTATTACTTCGGGCGAAATGCCGTTCGCATTCCGAAGCGGTTTGCGGTTATCGAGAAGCGTGGGCCGGGCTTCAAGAGCAGGTTCGACAAAGAGTTCATCGACAAGTTCGTAGCTTGGCTCGCT
>MGRY01000107.1:0-14702 GCA_001799045.1 Deltaproteobacteria bacterium RIFCSPLOWO2_02_56_12
AAAACTGCTAAGAATTTCTTATCCATTGTATTTTCCTCCTTTAGATACTGGGAAATTGTTACGGGAATATTACGGGACAATGAATTCTCCTTTACGGCCCTCTGCAACGGGAGTTCATAACTTGGCCTCCATTTGCCGCTCAAGATAGGGTTTGAATGTGACGAAGAAATGGCGAAACGGTTAAGAAATAATGAAAAAAAGAGAGCGCTCTCTTTATATCCGAGTTGAGATCTGCTACTCGGATTTGTGTGAAGATCGGTATCTGGAATCTTTTAGGCGCGCAGCGCCTTCCTCCCGAATCACGGAAGAAGATGGGGATCGTGGCGCTGCTCTATTTTATTCAGGGGAGCCCGCCGGCCATTCTATGGGAAGTGCTGCCGGTATATTTTCGTCTCCACGGTGGATCTCTTAGAGCGATCGGCGGGCTGCGCCTGCTCGAACTTCCCTATTCTCTCAAAGTGTTTTGGTCTCCCGTAGTCCACCGCTACGGTGACCGCAGGATTTGGGTCGTGGCCTGCATGTTGGCGATAGCGGTCGTGGTAGGGCTGCTGCCGTTTGTGGATGTCGCGCATCCGGGATGGGTAGTCATTACGCTTCTTTTGGTTCTAACGACGCTCTCGGCGACGCAGGATATCGCTATCGACTCCTACACGGTGGGTTTAATCAAAAGGGAAGAAGAAGGAGCGGCCAACGGGGTGCGCGCCTCGGCGTATCGCGTCGCTTTGGTGCTTATCGGGGGCGGCATGGTCCTGCTCGCCTCGATATTGCAATGGACCCTGCTTTACCTTATTGCCGCAGTCGTTCTTGCTCTGCTCGCCCTGTCAACTCTTGTCGTTCCGCGCCTCGATCTTCCCGCAACGGCGCGGGAACGATGGCTCGCGGGATTTGTCGGCTGGATCGGGACCTGGAACGCTATTCCTCTGGTGCTGTTTGTCCTTTTTTATAGGCTGGGGGAGTATGCCATCGGTCCAATGGTGAAACCCTTCTGGGTTGATCAGGGGAGGTCCGTCTTCGAAATAGGACTCGTTCCTACTACTTTTGGTATTATTCTCAGCGTGGCCGGAGCGCTTTCCGGCGGCGCTTTTATTTCGCGCTATGGAACTTTCCGCGGGGTGTGGGTGTTGGGGCTGCTGCAGGCCGTTTCCAATCTTGGCTACGCCCTGGTCGCTTGGGCCAGCTTGGGCCGCTTCGGTCTTTACGGCGCGTCGGTATTCGAATCTTTCAGCGGCGGGCTCGGGACCGCGGCCTTTCTTGCCTTTCTGATGAATGTTTGCCAGAAAGAGCATGCGACCATCCAGTACGCCTTCTTATCGTCGATTTTTTCTCTGACCGGGCGGTTGATGGGCGGGCTGAGCGGTCTGGGCGCGGAGCGTTTCGGCTACGGCAACTACTTCGCGCTGACTTTTCTTTTGTCGCTGCCGGCCTATGCGCTGCTCCCCTGGGTAAAAAAATGGATTCATGAGGAGGCGAAATCTTAAGTGGATAATTTCTTATGGCACTTCAGCAACAAAAGATTGCCGCATAAAGCAACTGCGCTTGCGCCTGTGCTGGCGCTTTGGCTCACTGGCTGTCCTGCGCCTGTCCCTCTGCCGTATCTCCCGGCTGAAAAAGAAGTCGGTCGGGCAGCCAGCCTGCCGTCCGATCCTCCGGCTCGAGGCAACCCGCAGATCAAGAGGGTGCCGCTCGATGCGGTTAAAATTGCCGTTTACCAGAGCGGCGACAAAAACGAGATAGGTCTAGCTGTGACGCCTGAGATCGCGGCTGCCTACGCCGCGTATCATCGGCGCGATGTTGATGCGGTGCTCGCCGCCGCGGACTCCCTTTCCGGCAAGAGCGCGGATGCCAAAACGCGTTGGGTCGCCGCCGGCCTGCGCTATGACGCGCTGGCAATGCTCGGCCGCCCCGCAGACGCCGAATCCGTGGCGGAAGAGCTCGCGGTCCTGGAGCGAACGATTTTAGGTCATGACCTGACAACGCAGGCGATGCGTGGACTGGCGCGCATGGAGCTTAGGGATTATGACTCCGCGCTTGCCGATTTCGGTAGGGTCGCCCGGGCTATCGGTAGTTGGAGCCTGCCGACCTCCTACTCCGGACCGCCGACAAACTTAACCGAGGTAAAATCCCTGTCGGAGGCGCAGATGCGTGCCTATGCCGGAATTGCGAGCGTTTACTTCCTGCAAAAAAACTATGCCGAGGCGCTGCGTTGGGCCGGGGCGGCTGAGGGTCTATTCAACGACCTCTTCTATGTGCTGACGCACCCGCTTTACGGGAGCGGCTCTGTGACGATGGTGGCCGGGGAAGGACGCGCTTTTAACTTAGCGGTTCTGGGAGCGGCGCGAGGCATCGTCCAGCGAAAGCCCGATGCCGGCGCCGCCGAATTGGCGGAGTCCGGGCGCTTCTTCGCGTCGGTGAACCACGGCTATGGCTTGGCAGTGGTTCAAGCGCTGCGCTCCATGGTAGCCCTCGAACTCGGCCGTCTTGAAGATGCCGAGGTCATCGCCGGAGAAGGCGAGCGGATCGCTGCCGCTGCGGGTCTAGGTCATATGGTGTGGCACCTTGCAGCGGAGCGCGGCAAGGCGCTGTTAGCTTTGGGGCGCAGAGACGAGGCTGAGAAGGCATTTCGCAGCGCCCAGAATGGGATTGAGCTGGCGAGCGGCTCCTTGGGCAGGGAAGAGACAAAACTCCGCTTCGGTGTGGGCAAGGAAGAGGTGACACTCCATCTTGTTCGCTTCGATCTCCAGCGAGGGGATCATACCGCGCTGTTTCGGGACATGGAGCGTGCCCGAGCCCGTGCCTTCATTGATATGTTGGGCGATCGACCGGTAGCTCTTGGCCGTCAGAGTGATTTAGTCGCTGCGATCCGCGATCTCGATCGGCAGATTCTGCGCCAACGGCTGTTGAACAGCGCTCCCGGGGCCATGTCGGATGGCAAGTCCCGGGAAGCAGCTCTGATAGAAAAACGGGTGCAACGGGTTGCGGAACTAAGGCCGAGCGATCCGGAGCTGGCCGACACTCTTTCCGTGGCGGTTGCGGAGTTAAAAGACGTCCAGTCGCGGCTTGACGTGGGCGAAGTCCTTGCCTACGCCATCCCGGGCGAGGCAGGAGAACGGCTCAAGTTTCTGCTTGTCACTCGAGAAGGTAACCGGGTCATGGATGCGGACGTTACCTATGCCGCGCTTTCAGGCATGGTCACGGAGTTGGCCGATGCCTTGGAGGGACGTGATTTTTCGCGTCAGAGTAAGGTAGTCAACGCGATGGGACAGGGATTAAAAGTTGCAGCGTGGGGCGTCCGGAGAGCAGCCTATGTCGTTTCCAGCGGCGCTCTGCATTTCGTGCCCTGGGGCGCGCTTGATGTGAACTACCCCGTGGCGGTCCTGCCCGCGGGCGGTTGGCTTTTGCGTACGCCCATCTCGATACGCGCCAGCAGCGCTGCGGCGGTCGTGGGCGATCCGGATTTTCAGGGCGCTTTCAAACAGCTAAGGGGCGCCCGCGCGGAGGCCGTGGAAATCAGCCGGCGTTACCAAACCGAGCCGCTTCTTGGCCGCGCCGCGACTGAGGAGGGACTACGCAAGCTGGTTGGCGGCGGTGTTGACGTGCTCCACCTTGCCACCCACGGCTTTTTCGACGCGGCCAGGCCGCTCACCTCGTCGATCGTACTCAGTGGAGCTGAAAGACCTGTAATGCTGACGGCAGCCAGGCTCTTCGAATCTCCTCTCCCGGCGAAGCTGGTCGTGCTTTCCGCGTGTGAAACCGGTGTCGGTAAGGCCGTGGCCGGCGACGATTTTCTTGGCCTGTCGCGTAGCTTCTACCTCGGAGGAACCCTCGCCGTGGTCAGCAGTATGTGGCCGGTGGACGATGTCAGCACCAGGACCTTTATGGAGACTTTTCACGAACGGGCGAAAGACGGCGACTATGGCAGAGCATGGCTGGCGGCGCGCGACCGGCTGCGTGCCGCGGGACTGGCGCCGTTTTTTTATGGGGCCTTTGTTCTGGGTGGAGCGCTCAGAGGTTGAAATTACCTTAACGGGCCGTGCCCGTCAGTTGAAAGGCGGCCCAGAAAAAGGGATGTTCATGCTGTTTTTTGGCGGTCAACTGGGCCTCCCTCAAGGCGTCGCGCTTATTGTTTTTTTTGAGATTCGCATAAAACTCTGTCATCAGGTATGAGGTAGCTTGGTCTTCCACCTGCCAAAGACTGGCAACGATCGTATTGCTTCCGGCATAGAGAAATCCTCTGGAAAGCCCGACCACATCGTCTCCGCTGTTGATTTTACCCAGTCCTGTTTCGCAGGCGCTTAGGGTGACCAAATCCGCGTCTAAACGAAGGGAGTAAAGCTCGTCGACGGTCAGTAGCCCATCGTTTTCAGAATCCTTGGCCAGAAAGAGGCCTGAATTTAAAGGAGAGGCGGACTCGAAAAAACCATGCGTGGCAAAATGGACGTAGCTGAAGCCGGCGCTAAGCTTTTTGAAAGCCGTCTCCGTGGCCTCTCCTCGCAGCAGCAGCTTCGCTTGCGGGAATCCTTTGGCGATCGCGGTCGCCTCCTCTTGCGCGTGCCTTAGATTGAATCTGGGGTCGTCGAGATCGGGGTTGCCGAGGGCCAGCACCTCCTGGGCCTTGTGGATATTTCTGTCCTTCAGGTAATTCATGACGCTGGCGCTTGGCAGAATACGGATACTGTATCGGTCAACAAGATAATCGCTGCCCGCATTTAAGGCGTTGAATGGCAGGTAGTGCAGCATGCCGTGCGGCACCAGGATCAAATTCGGCTTATTGAGCAAGGGTTCGATAGGCCGGATCAATTTCCGATAGAGGTTTTGAGATAACCGAAGGTATTCCTGTGATCGCGGGTCTTGCAGGGATGCCCTGAATTGTTCTATCTCCGTTATCAGGTTCGCGCCGTTTAACTTTACTGCCTTCAACGTGTCGTTAGTCGAAACGAAGGCATGGAGATCCTCCCCGTAGTAATAGTACTCGACCAGGGTCTCATCGGCTTGCACGTGGGACTGGATTTCGCGCGCAGACAATGCCGTTACAGTGACTAGAGAAGCCAGCTCAGGCGCGCTGGTTTTAAGTTTTTCTCTGATCCGAGTATCGAGAGATCTCCTTTGGTCGAGTCGATCGGGAGCCGGGGTCGTCTCTTGCACCTTTGCCTCGACTTCCAGGGCCTCCAACTCTTTGAGCAGGGAACGGACCTGCTGTTCGTTGGTTTCCCGGATCGCGAAATCTTTCTTGGAGGCCAGTAAGTCGACCAGCGCTCTGGACTTGGATCGTTCCACGTATTCGAAAGCCATGGCTTGCTGCCCGTCGGAAAGCAGCGCGGCAATCAGGTGATGGTAGACCTTCTGCTTGTCGCCGACGTAACCGATCTTGTTGGCCTCGGTGTTGATAGTGGATCTCTGCTGCTCAATGACCTCGATCGCCTGCTTAAAGAATTCCGCGGCTTCTTTGAGATTTCCTTCCTGTTGAGCAATCCGCCCCCGGTCAAACAGAATCATCCAATAGATATCGCCGTTGTACTTGATCTCGGGCCGGTTCAATAATCCATCGTATCCCTCTTTGGCCTCCTTGACTTGACCTGTCTCCAAGAGGCTTTTGTTCAGGATGAATGCCTTGGGCAGTTGGTTAAAGGCCCACAATGTGTCGCCGGTTAGAGCGGCGCCGGTAATGACGTCAGTCAGCGCCCTGAACAAGGCGCCTCCTTGGTCACGTTTGATGGCGTCCAGACTTTTGTCGTACTCGCCGAGCGCCATGTAGACTTTGGCCAATCCGGTGACCTTGTCTGTCTCCAGGGTATTGAACGGGTAATGCGTTCCGACCTCTTCCAGAAGGGCGGCATATTTTTTTGCGCTCCCCGAGTCTCCATTGAGCGCATGGGACAATCCCATGGCTGTCAGGGCGAAGATCCTGAATTGACGGTATAAGTTTTTTTTGAGGACCATGTCATAGGCCTTGGTGGATTCCTCGATCGCCTTGGTGTAGTCGCCAAACTCGATGTCGGCCTCTGCTCGCATGAGAGAAGGGGTAGCGGAAAAGTCGTAGAAAAAAACATTGCGATCGCCCTTTTCAATGTTTTTCTCCAGTTGGTCGAGACAGGGAAAAAGTTTGTTGTACCTTTTCAATTTCGAGTAGGCATAGCAAAGGTGGAAGAGCTGAGCCGTTGGGGCCGAGGAGGGCTGGGTTATCCGGCTTTCCATCAGCTTTTCCAGCTCCGAATAACGACTCGTCTGAATGAGCCGGTACTCCTCGGGCTGAAGCGCGACCGCACAGCCGCCAATGGCCACCAGAAGCATGAGAGTCAGAATTTTGAGGAAGGCGTCCATCAAGCCGGTCTCATAAGCTCAGCCAGGAGCAAGCTCGTTCAGCAGCTTTTTCCAGGCGGTGATCTCGCGCTTGGGGTCGACGAGAGGGCTTAGACGAGCGCAGTGGGCTTTCAAGCGGCGGTAAAATTTCGGATTCGATTCTATTCTTTGCAGCAAACGGGCCAACTCGCGCGTCTCACCTACGGGAAAATAACCGGGGTATTTTTTCCCCAAAGTCCCCACTAATCCCGGGATCTTCGAGGCGACCACAGGCACCGATGAAGCAATGGCTTCACAGAGGGCGTTGGAGCTTCCCTCCATTCGTGAAGTCACAGACAGGAGTTGGCTGTCAGCCAATATCCGGCGCGTTTTCCAGTGGGGGAGTTCTCCCAACCACCGAAAGCGCGGGTTGCGGGCGATTTCGGCGCGCAGTCTTCTGTCCATCTCTTTGCTCAAGGGACGGCCGATATGCAAGACGCGCAGGCGCGACGAATCAGGAAGCTCCCTGGCTGCCATCGCGGTGCGCAGGGGATCTTTCTCCGGTCGCAGGTGACTGATGACGCAAACGTTAAAGCAACCATCCTTCGCCGGAGTAGAGCGCCGCCTGACCCTTTCCGCCGACTGGTAGATGACGCGAGTTTTTGCGCGCAGGTGCTTCGGAAGTTCTACTATCCCCATCGGCTGGAGAACGATAAGACGGGTGGCTAGTTCAAGTGATCTTTGCGCGTCGGGGTTTATCCGGATATCGCGGTAGAGATCGGTCCCGGTCAGGGCGACGACCAGAGGAAGATCGGGATGCATTTCCTTAAAGAGGCGGATCGACTCGTGGCTGCGCAGCGCGTGCAAGGCGATCATGAGGTCGCATCCCTTCCCGTCATACGTTTGTTCCATGACGACGCGGTGTCCCAGCTGTTGCAAAATACGCGCGCAGCGGATGGCCGTGATGCTGTTCCCGTTTCGGGCGCTTGCCAATGCAGGGGTGATGAGTTTGATCCTCATGGAATGTCACCTCGCGCAGGTGCGGAAACCGGCCCACACATCGCTCCGGTCGGGGGTATAAAAGTTGCGCCAGGTGTTGCGGATGAGGCGCGAGCGGGTGGCCCAGCAGCCGCCCCGGAGAACCTTGTGAGTTCCAAACCAGGGCTGGGAATACTCTTTGTAAGGATCCATAACGAAGCCTGGATAGGGTTGGAAGTCGCTTGCGGTCCATTCCCACAGGTTGCCGATCATTTGTCGGCAGCCAAAGGCGCTGTCGCCGTCAGGCAGCGCCCCGACCTCGACGCAGCCCATGGCACTCCAGTCGAGGTTGGCGCGATCCGGTGCGGGCGGCTCATCTCCCCAGGGAAAGATGCGTTTGCGCTCAGTGATCCCGCGTCCGTCCGCACCCGGCTCGCAGGATGCCGCCATCTCCCATTCCGCCTCAGTGGGCAGTCTTCTCCCGGCCCAGTTGCAGAAGGCTTCCGCTTCGTACCAGTTGACGTGGATCACAGGCAAATGCTCACTCAGCGGGACACAAGTATCGAATAGGCGCTGGAGCCAGCGGCCCCCGGACTCACGCTCCCAGTAGACCGGATGGTCTATTTTCCCGGGTGAGGAGAGAGGTTCTGTTTTCGGCTTACTTTCTTTGCCAAAGAATTTTGCAAAAGACTGCTCAAGCTTCGGGGCTCCGCCCGACTCCAGCCAGAGCCATCCCTCATCGCTCCAAAATTTTCGCTTGAGATAACCCCCATCCTCGACAAAGGCGGCAAACTCGGCATTGGTTACGGGCGCGCGGGCGATACGAAAGGGCTTTACGTGCACGGGATGGGCCCACTTTTCGTTGTCAAAGACAAAAGGAAAATCGGGCGTCGCCCCCAGCATAAAAGTTCCACCAGGGATTTCCGCGTCGCCCGGAAAAGCCCCTGCTCCGGGTCGGCGGGCCGTCGCTGCACTCAATTTAGGCGGCGGGTAACCCAGGGTCTGTCTGGTGTAAGTGATGGCCTCGTCATGCATGTCTTCGTGGAAGATAGAAAAGAGGTGAAAAAAGATCTCCTCCTCAACGGGATTGTCGGAGGATTGCAGGAGATGGATCGCCCGATCCAGGACCGCGCCCATGTATTCCAAGGTTTTATGCCTATTTGGCAGCCGCAAATCCCAGCGGGTTTCGTGAACTACGTCGGTGGAATTGTATAACGCGTCTGCGCCTTCGAGCAGGGGCCTTTGTTTGCGCAGGTGGCGCAAAACCCAGAATTCTTGGAACCACGCAACATGACCGATCTCCCAGATTGGAGGGTTCACGATGGCAAGGCGCGGGCCTATCATCTGCCCATCAGATAAGTCGGCCACTAAATCCAGAGTCCTGGAGCGGGCCTCGCGCAGGAGATCGGCTAACTCCGATGCCGGGGATGTTCCGCCTACGCTAGAATCAAATTGGCGATCTTGTACGGTCCTGTTCACAGTGAAACTAATTTTTACTCTACTCGGCGATTGGTATCAAGAAGGGGAGAAAAATCTACGACGACAAAAATCTTCCGCCGAGGGTCTCGAACTGGGAGGCGGCGTCCCACTGGACGAGGTGTTTGCAGCGGTCAATCACGTGCAGGTTGAGGCGGGGATAGCGGTGCTTGAGCAGGGCAGCCCTTTCCGCGGCCGAACCCCGGTCTTGTTTGCCGTAGATGAAGAGCATAGGGACACCCACTTGATCGAGGCGCTGCCATAGGGGAACGGCCTCCTTGGCGCCCCCTGTCTGTGCTGCATGGCTCCGCTCTAAAAAGGCCTGAAAATTTTTCCCGGTGCTCATGCGATGGCGCGTTTGCATCTCCGCATGAGTGATGAGCGAGTGATTGAAAAGATTGTGTTCTAAGAGAGCCCGGGTATCCTGAAAGGTCGGCTCCGTCGCTGTGCCCTCTTCGCCCTCCCTGGCCCCCGACTGTTTAGCATTTTCGAGCGGGGGCAGCAGGCTCCCGGTCGCCATCACAACAATCCTGGAAATTCTATCGGGTTGCTCAAATGCCAGCCCTACCGCCATCGCCCCCGCCTGGGAATGGCCCACCAGGTGAGCCTTACGGATTCCGAGGGCGTCCATGAATTGGAGGATGAAGCGGCGCCGGTAGGCGACGGAGTAGTCTTCCGGATTGTCGGTTCCGCCAAAGCCCGGCTGGTCAAACGCGATAACCCTTAGACCATAGCCGGCCAGAGGCTCGAGGTTGCGTTTCCAAACATCCGCTGAAGAACCCAGTGATGCGCCATGAAGCAAAAGGACCGGTTGTTGGCCTTCGCCCTCTTCCAAATATCGAGTTCTTAGCCCGTCAACTTCAATGAATTGCTCAACCATGATATTTCCTCTTGGACGAGGGCGGCTTCTCCCTCAGTCGTTCTTGCGCGTCAAGTTCTCTTCTATGAGATCCAGCCAGAGGCGAAATTCTTCGGCCCAACGCTGACCCCGGTTATCCAGGATGTAGCGCCTGGCTGTCTCCAGAGCCGCTCGCTTCTGTCGAGGCAAGAGCCCCGGCCGGTTCTTATCTTTTGATTGGCTGATTCGCTCGCAAAACTCTCGGATCGCCTGCCAGTGGAGGATCGTCTCCTTTCCAAACAGTTCTTCGATGACCCTTTGCCAGCTTTTTTCCGGGTCGTATCCCCCAGGGTCCGCCGCATAGTCGAAGCAGGTAGCCAGCGGGATGAAGCTGAGCGACTCCTGCAGCAGAGGGTTGTTCAAATAGCCGTAGACCCCTTCGGGGAGTCGTGGGTCACGTCCGGTTAAGGGGCTTAAATGCATCTCTTTGCTCATGCTAAGGTCGTTGACGGGATAGTTGTCCCACAGGATCAAACGGCGCTTGAGACACCTGGCTACTTTTCGAACGTGCGCCAGGGTGATCCTTTTAGATACCACCGAAGGGCCGGTCCAAAAACAGGCTACACTCTGCGGTAAATGGTCCGCAAGGGTCTCTAGAAACGAAGGTTCAAATGTCCCGAACGTTCGGGCGAGCAACGGGTCTTCGGTATAATAGGAGGGGCAGATCCACCATTCAATGTCATTCCAGGCGGTAGGCTGCCGGTCCAGGATCTTCTGAAGCCAGACGGCCTCTGCTTTGGCTAGGCTCCCGCCAAATTCTTTTTGATCCTCCGCATGCTTCAGTCGTGAAGGGATATCGTCAAAGAGAACAGCAAAAGTACGCACACCGGCTTCGTAAAAGCGCTCTGCTTTGGTCAGAAGGGTAGCGATGGGCTCCTCAGCGGAGAAGCAGAGTCCTTTCCCGGGATGGAAGCCGTAAACGAAATCGATCCGGCGCTCTCGGGCCAGGTGAAACAAGTTTAGCAGTTTACTCCACCCTGCCTCCGGGTAGGGTTCCCTCCAGCGCTCCCGGTGATAAGGGTCATCTTTCGGCGCGTAGAGGTAGGTGTTCATGCCTCTCTTCGCGCCGAATTCAAAGATCGCGGCGCGGTGTTCCATGCTCCATGGCGGACCAAAAAATCCCTCGACGATGCCGCGACGCTGAAAGGTGAGTCTGGCTGGCATGGAATCAAGACATGGCACAGAGGAAGGTGAGTGGCAAGCGAGGCGGGGTAAATTACAGGCCGAGGATGATGCGGACCCGGTTTTCCAATTCATCCATCAAAGGGGCCGGCAAGGCACCGATCTCCTGACGAAAAGATTCGTTAGCCACGGCAATCAGTTGACCCAGGAGGAGATCGCTTTCTCTCGCTAGGCCCCCTTGCCCTTTCCTAATCCGGAGCCTTAAGATACCGGGGTTTTCAACCAGCCGGGTGGTGGTCGGGATCACAATAGTAGATGGATAACCTGCCTTGTTGACAAGGTCGGACTGGATCACCACGGCAGGGCGGAGCTTGCCCGGCTTCGTTTTGACGCGAGGATTGAAATCTACGATATATAAGTGCCCGCGCGTGATTTCCATGAGCTAATCTGAGGTCCGGCGGGCAACTCCAGCGGAAAATAACGCCTGGTTCTCTCTCTTATCGGCAGCCGCGCAGCGGCGCACGGATTCCTGGATCTCCTGGCGCAACTTTTCTTCGTGAGTCGCCTTTTCCAAGGTTTTCAGGGCAGCCCGGATTAGCCCTGACTTGGTAGGGATGCCCAGTTCTTTCCGCAGTCTTTCGATTTGGTGTTCTTCTTTTTTCGAAACGGCTATCGCACCCATAATGCTTACTCCAATCAAAGTTATTATTCTTTACATAATAGTTTAGCTAATCGATGTCAAGAGGAGGGGGGTTGTTGGATCCGAATTCGGCCGAGCCTGCGCAGTGAGCGATCTTGTGGGGCTCCGGGCGTCTGCCCGGGGCCCCACACTTCATGCCGCTTGTTTTACGATGCTCCACCCAACCCTGCATCCTAAAACCGTGAGCAGCCGGAGCATTTCATCAATAGACTTGCGATAGTTGGTTGGATCGAGCAGTCGGTAAAGTTGACTCGGAGATATTTTTAACCGGCGAACGACTTCATGCTTGCTCAAGTGCGATGCCTTCATTGGCGATAAAATAAGTTTGCAACGGAGCCCCGCTTTGACTTACCGCCGCCTTCGCAGTAAAAGAAGTTATGGGGCTCACCTTCATCCAGGCTACGGTAGCCGGCACCAGGGGCCGGAAGCGCACCCTGCGCTTTTTAGTGGACAGCGGGGCGTCCTATACCGTCCTGCCTGAGAAGGTATGGAAAGGCATCGGGCTGCGACCTAAGCGCGAACTCACGTTCACGCTCGCCGACGGCACCGAGCTTCCTAGAAAAGTGTCCGAATGTCTGCTCCGTTACAATGGTCTGGAAGCGCATACGCCTGTCATTCTCGGCGAGAGAGGAGATCAAGCGCTTCTTGGAGCAGTTACCCTTGAGATCCTCGGCCTTGTCCTAAACCCCTTTACCCGCACTCTCCAGCCGATGAAGCTCATGGTGGCCAAACATTGATCCTGCGGCCCGCCCTTTTACTTTTGATATTTTTTGCAATTCTCTCCTTGCTTTATGCCCAAACGGCCACAGTAGAGATGATCCAGATTCCGCCGGGGCAATTCCTCATGGGCAGCAATGATGGACCCGCAGATGAGCGGCCAGCTCACAAGGTCGAGCTTCCCGCGTTCTACATTGACAGGCTTCCCGTGACCAATGCGCGATTCGCCGCTTTTCTGAACGCGGTCGGTCCCGTGAATTCGAAGGGCGAAAACCTTTTTGATGTGGATGATAACGACGCGCGCATTCACAAGAAGGGTGGAAAGTGGGTGGCTGATGCGGGCTCTGATAGTCATCCCGTGGTTGAAGTCTCCTGGGCTGGGGCGCGAGACTACTGTGCCTGGGCAGGAAAGCGTCTTCCTACCGAAGCTGAATGGGAGAAAGCAGCGCGCGGGACAGATAGCCGAAAATATCCTTGGGGAAATAGTCTGCCGGACAAGAGCAGGGGCCAATTCAATACGGGATACAACCAGACCGCTCCGGTAGATAGTTTCCTCAAGGGCGCAAGCCCTTACGGGGTTTTGGATCTTACTGGGAATGCCTGGGAATGGGTGAGCAGCGCCTACATGTCCTATCCTTATAATTCCAAAGACGGCCGCGAAGATTTAACTCCAGGCCCCGTGCGCGGGACGAGGGGAGGGGGGCACGATTCGCCAGCTGAGGAAATCACGACCACTCAGCGCGGCCGCAATCTCTCGCGCAACTTCCGTTCAGGCCATCACAACATCGGCTTCCGCTGCGCCCGTTAAGAGTTAGGTATAATGGTAAAAGCCGTTTAGAGAACCGAAATATGATGCAATCGGATTAAGGAAACATGGAGATCGTTTTCTTCTTTAGAGGGCTTCTTATAGGCTTTGTCGTCGCCGTGCCTGTAGGCCCGATCGGTCTCCTGTGCATCAACCGTACGTTGTCCGGAGGGGCCGCGTATGGGCTCGTCTCCGGCCTCGGCGTTGCCACGGCAGACGCCATCGCTGCCGGGATTGCCGTGTTGGGATTAGCGATATTTTTTAGCTTTCTGACACATCAAGAAGTGTGGTTCCATATCGTCGCCGGCCTTTTTCTCTGCTATCTGGGTTTTAAAATCTTTACTAGCAAACCGACAGGGCAGGTGACCTCGGCTAAAGATATTGGTCTTGCCCGGGCTTATGCCTCGATGTTCTTGTTAGCGATGACGAATCCAGGGACCATCCTCTCTTTACTCGCGATTTGCGCCGGGTGGGGTGTAGGGAACCTCAGCGGAAATTATCTCTCTGCGGCGTTGCTGACCTCCGGAGTGTTTTTCGGCTCGGCCCTCTGGTGGTTTCTATTGGCCAGCGGTATGGTGTTTTTTGGTCCGAAGTTTGCCTATCCCGGGCTGAGGTTGGTGCACAGGATCTCGGGTCTCATCATTATAGGGTTTGGATTTTTCGTTCTGTTCGGCCTTTAATACCAGGGTTGACGGGTTCAAGGGATAGAATGCCAATGGAGAAAAGATCAGACTACGGCTTGGCGATGCCCACCATAGAGATGGCGCGGCATCCGGATAACAGGAAATTGAGAGTCGGAGTGATCGGCGGGGGTTTTGGCCGCACCCACCTCACGGCTTTTCAAGTCTGTGAGAACGTAGAGGTAGAGGCCTTTTGCCGGCGGACGCGGCAGAGCGCCGAGAACACGGCAAAGGAATTTCAGATCCCCCGCGTATTTACCGATTACCGGGAGCTCTTGGAGCTTAAAGGGCTCGATGCCGTGAGCATCGCGGCGCCGGTCTATCTGCATTATCCCATAGCCATGGAGGCGATGGATCGGGGTATTCATGTTCTGTGCGAAAAGCCGTTGGCTTTGAATAAGGACGAGGCTGCGGCCATGTTGCTCAAGGCCGAAGAAAAGAAGTTGGCCCACATGACGGCCTTCAATTATCGTTTCGTTCCGGCGCTCAGACGGATGAAGGAGCTGTTGGAAGAAGGCTACGTGGGCAATAGAATTTACCACGTGGATGGCGTCTGGTTCGGAGAGACAAGGGCGGATCTGAACGCGCCGTTGGGATGGCGCTATCGAAGGGAGATGGCCGGCTTTGGCGCCTTGGGCGATATGGGCGTGCACCTGATCGATCTGGTGCGCTGGCTCGCGGGCGATTTTAAGAAAGTCTGCGCGCATACCGCGATTTTTAATCGGGAGCGGAAGCTGCCGGACGGGTCGGGGAAGGGGAGTGTGACCGTCGAGGATTCCTGCGCCTTTGTGGCCGAGATGGAGGGAGGGGCGCAGGCCTCGATCCATGTCAGCGGCGCGGCGCGCAGCAGCAATTATCGTGGCCTCGATATTTTCGGCAGCGACGGGATGCTGCGTCTGCTGATCGATCGTAAAGCTCCTGGGGGAGTTCCGGGGAGGCTCTGGGGAGCGCAGGGAAGCGGCGCGGTTCCGCAACCGATCCCTATTCCGGAGCGGTTGACGCAGGGATCGGAACGTTCGGCTCCGGAGCGGGCTCACGCGGAGTTTATAT
>MGRY01000107.1:14716-18513 GCA_001799045.1 Deltaproteobacteria bacterium RIFCSPLOWO2_02_56_12
CGCCGCTTCGCCGAGTGGATCAGGACGGGCGAGGCGGCGGTGCCAAGTTTTCGCGAGGGATTCGAGGCGCAGAAGGTCCTGGATGCCCTGCTCAAATCCGCAGCAGAGGAATGCTGGGTGAGGGTGGCTTAGATCTGAGCTTAAGCGGCCGGCTCGTAGTTTCCGCTAAAGAGGCTGCCGTTGCCGGCCAGCGTCAGGTTGATTTTCAGCTTGTGGTAGGTCAACCACATCTCCGCCGCAATCGCCCAGACGACTTTTACTTTCAGGTCGCGCTCCAGCAGCTCAACCGCCGGCGCCGCATCCCAGCCTCCGCCATTGATATAGATGGCATCGACGGAACCTCCCATTTTTTCCAGGCCGCGCTTGCAATGGCGATACACGTCCATATAGGAGACTTCGTCCAGTTTAAGGAGCGGAGTGGTGTAGAGGTCCTCTTTCTGGCCGCTGAAGTCTAAGCCCGGCATGATAGTAGATTGGAGACCAAAGTGGCTGAAGTGTTTGACGATCGCCTGGTTGAGTTCGTCGCCGAAGTAGGTAGCGATCGCCACTTTCTTTACATTCATGCTCTTAAGAGCGATACCGTGAGGTTCCACGGCGGTGACAACCGGCAGGCCAATTTTCTTCGAAAGATTCGCCGCCCACTGGCGCTCAAAATCCAAACCCTTGAGCAGAAATGGCGGAGTGCCGCTGACCGTAACAATATTGCAGCCGACCTCTTTTAGGTCCATGGCAATCTCTTCCGCCCGGTCGAAGCCCTTGAGAAAGGCCTCTTTTTGACCGCTGCGAAAGCCGATAAAAGTGGGAACAATCTCGACTCCATCCGGGGCATGTATGAACCAGAAGGCGAATGATTTTCCCCGATGGGTTGGTTTGAGAAGACCGATGCGCGCGCGCCAAGCAAACATAGCCACCTCCTTGTTATTAGTTAATCGCTATCAGATAAGGCGTTGGTATGTCAATTCCTTTGTGGCTGGTGCGCTCATGAATTGACAGAACCAGCGGTAAGGAATAATCTTTTCCTGAATGGGCGTCGAATTTGCGAAATATGTTGCGGCCGTGGTTCAAGCAGCGCCGGTTTTTCTTAACCGCAAGGCTACGACGGAAAAGGCGTGCAGGCTGATTCGCCAGGCTGGAAAGAACGGCGCCAGGCTTGTCGCCCTGCCTGAAGCGTGGATTCCCACATTTCCTCACTGGCCCAGAGCTCTGCCGAAAGGGGAGCGGGACCTGAGTCAGGAGGCCTGGATTAAGCTCTATCAAGAATCGGTAGAGATCCCCGGCCCCGAGACCCGCGCCTTAGGCGAGGCGGCCAAGGAAGCCGGATGCTGTGTCGTGATCGGTGTGAACGAGAGATCACGGGAGCCGGGCGCGACCCTTTACAATACGCTGCTTTTCATCAGTGATGAGGGGAATATATTAGGAAAAAAGCGCAAGCTGCTTCCGACTTACGAAGAACGCTGCTGCTGGGGCGCCGGTGATGCCGCCGACCTTGTGGTCGTGGAAACTTCCCTGGGTAATATAGGGGGACTGATTTGCGGCGAGCATTATCATCCACTTTTGCGCCACGCCCTCGCCATTAAAGGCGAGCAGGTGCATATCGGAGTCTGGCCCAAAGGGGCCCACCTGGATCAGGCGACGGATCTTTTAAGCCGCAGCCATGCATTGGAAAGTCAAGTATACGTTCTCGTTTCCTGCGGCCTTCTTTCTCCCGAGGACGTTCCCGACGACTTTCCGCTCAAGGGGCGCACGCTCTGGAACGTCAACGGCGGGAGCGGGATCATCGGACCGGACGGCAAATACCTCGCCGGTCCGGTCTATAACGAAGAGACGATCCTTTATGCGGAGATCGATCCGGTGCATATCCTCAGAGAAAAGTGGAAGATCGACACCGTTGGTCACTATAGCCGCAACGACGTTGTGCAGTTGGTTATACGGGAAGGGAAGAAAAACTCCTGAACCTGCAAATCGACGTTATTAAAGTGAGTTCTTGTTTATTGAGACAATGCCACGCGTTGCGGCGCTGTATAGATACCCCCTAAAGGGCTTCACGCCGGAGCCATGCGAGGCCTTGTCGGTTTTGCGTAGCGGCCAGGTCGCCGGCGACCGCGTGCTCGGCATTAGGTTTGCCGACACAGAAGCTCCCGACAACGCATGGAGTCGCAAGACGGGAATGCTTGCGCTGGTTAATACGCCCGGTCTTGCGTGTCTCCGGGTGCGCTTCGACGCGGCTACATTGCGCCTTCGTATTGATTTGAACGATGCCACGCTGGTCGATGCCCCGCTGGACGACCAAGGTCGGAGGCGCATCGCGGATGCCGTAGCCGATTATGTCCTCACACTAAAGGAAAATCCTCTGACGGATCACCCGGAGCGGCTGCCGCTGCGGGTTGTCGGTGACGGCGTCACTCCCCGTTACCATGACAGCGAAGCAGGGGAGGTAACCCTGCATGGCCGTGGAAGTCTCGCGGCGCTTGCAAGGGCGCTCAGCGTGGCCGAAATTAGCGAGCTTCGCTTTCGTTCCAACGTCGCGGTCGATGGGCTTGAGGCCTGGGAAGAGCAAAGCTGGGTGGGGCGAAAGCTCCGTGTAGGTTCAGTCTTATTCGAGGCGGGAAAGCCGAAATTAAGATGTCTTGCAACGCACGCAAATCCTGAAACCGGCAAGCGGGACCTTGCGGTACTGGAAACGCTCACGAGTGCGTTCGGACAGGAGATGCCTATCTTCGCTATCGCGATGGCCATCGGCAGGGCGCCAGGCGTCATTACCGTGGGCGATCAGGTTGAACTCAGGGATTGAGTTTCACGCGCGTAAGGGGGTCAAGTCTGCTCTTGACTCTTAGCTCTGCCCCTGCTATCTGTTCCTCCCATGGCTAGACCCTTGCGCATCGAATACCCCGGCGCTTACTACCACGTCATGAACCGGGGACTGGCTCGCAGCAACATCTTCCTCGATGATAACGACCGCCAACGCTTCTTAGGCTTGATCGGTGAGACCTCAAAGTTATGGAAGGTAGAAGTCTACGCCTACTGTCTGATGGCCAACCACTATCACCTGCTGGTACAAACACCCGGCGGTGGACTTTCCAGAGCGATGCGTCATTTGGACGGGGTTTATACCCAGAGATTCAATCGAGCCCACAGACGAGATGGTCCCCTATTGCGGGGACGCTACCGAGCCATTCTTATAGATGCCGAAGAGTATCTGTTGGCCGTAGCCCGCTACATCCACCACAATCCCGTTGATGCGGGGGTAGTGTCCGACATCGGCCAGTATCGTTGGAGCAGTCATTACGGTTATCTTAACAAGAGAGAAGCCCCAGAGTGGCTGAATACCGACTCCATCCTATCGCGATTTGGCCGGGGGCGAAGCGCTCTTATAGAATATCAAAGCTTCATGCACTCCAAAGTAGAGAAAGAAATTGAGGAGTACTACCGCAAGCCGTACTTCAAGCCGGTATTGGGCAGTAAGGGGTTTGTGCAGTGGGTGATGGAAAGGATAGGAAAGAAGGCCGAGGTGGATGCGGAGAAGCCGGAGTCACGTCGGGTATTCGGCTGGGAGATAGAAGAGATTGTGCGAGCTACGGCAAAGGCCTATGGCAAGACGGTTGTGGAGCTTGGAGCGAAGCGGCGGGGAGAGCCAAACGAGGCGCGGGGGATGGTGATGTATCTTTGCCGGGTGCTGGGAGGGTTCAAGCTAACAGAGATCGGCAAGGTAGTCGGTTTAGAGAAATACTCTTCGGTGAGCACGGCGTATTTGAGAATGAAGGAACGGGTTAACAAGGAGCGAAGGCTCAGCCGGAGGG
>MGRY01000107.1:18522-22307 GCA_001799045.1 Deltaproteobacteria bacterium RIFCSPLOWO2_02_56_12
CCACTTCGCCGACCTATCCGAGGCTTGACTGCTTCCAGGCTTTAGGGATAAAACGCTATACGTTATGCGACGGAACCGCAAAGGGGGACTTGGTGCCGCCGAAAATAAGAGAGCTTGTTGGCGACCTTGAACGAGCGGGCTTCGTCGACCGAAGCGGCAAAGGCAGTCACCGAAACTTTGTTCACCCGAAGGTTGCCAAACCCATCACAATATCCGGTGCGCTTGGCGATGACGCGAAGCATTATGAGGTCCGCGCCGTGAAGCGCGCCGTTGAGGAGTCAAAGTCATGAAAGATACTGCGCGATACGCAAAGATCGTCGAGTGGTCGGAGGAAGACCAGTGCTATGTCGGCAGCTCTCCGGGTCTGATTTACGGCGGGTGCCACGGTACGGACGAAAAGGCTGTCTTTGAGCAGCTTTGCCAAGTCGTAGAGGAAGCCATTGCGCTCTACCGCCAGGATGGAAAAGCTCTTCCCCCGCCAACGTCGGGCCGCGACTTCGCGAACAAGATGCAGAACGTCGCATAACCGCGCAGTGCACCCGACGCGCGCAAGAGCGGCGCGCGCGGGTGACTGCCAACGTTAGAGCGCATGGGCTTTCTTGTTGTTCTTGTCCTCTCCTTTGCTGGATGGCAAAAAGGGGACATGCTGGTTTTCTAAGCTATGTTTGCCCCACCCATGTGTCGTTAGCGACCTCACTCCAGCGGGAGCGGATTTTTTCGAATAGATCCTTCGGCAACGGACCTGCTTCCAGGATAGCAGCGTTCTCCTGGATTCTTTCCGGTTTTGTCGTTCCGACGATGGCTGTATGAACGCCCGGCAGGCTCAGGGTGAAGCGCAGCGCGACGGCGATTGACTCGCTGATCTCGCCATGCAGAAAGTCGTAGTTCAGCTTTTGCAGCCGTTCCCAGTAGGGGTGGGCGTAGGAATCTGCCGGCTTCCTGTCGCCGGATTTCCAGGCGGCGTTGGCGATGGGACGTTTGGCGATCACGCCGATGTTCCGTTCCCTGGCCAGCGGCAGGGTGAGCTCGAGCGCTTCCTGATCGGCGAGGCTGACGGAGGTCTGCAAGGTATCGAACTCGCCGCATTCGATGGCATAGAGGGCGTCTCGACCGTCGCCGCTGTAACCGATGTAGCGCGTGTGGCCGCGCTCGCGGGCGCGCTTTAAGGCTTCGATCACATCGCCCTTTTTCAGCTCCTCCTCCGAGCAGCTATGGAGTTGGATCAGGTCCACGCAATCGGTTTTTAAACGGCGCAGGCTTCGCTCGATGCTTTTAAGCAGCGACGGAGGACGCCAATCCGGCTGGCCCCAGCCCGCAAAGTGGCCGCATTTGGTAAAGAGGTAGTATTCCTTGCGCCGCCCGGCCACGGCCTGCCCGATCAGCTCCTCGCTGCTCACGTAACACTCGGCCGTGTCGATGACGTTAACCCCGGTATCGAGCGCGCTGTTGAGCATCTTCTTGACCGTCGGGGCCGCAACGCTCTGGTAGCCGATCTCGGAGCCGCCGAAGCCGAGGGCGCTCACCTGCATGTCGGTTTTGCCCAGTTTCCGCTTCTCCACGTTCTACTTCACCTCTTTCTCCTTCTCCCTTCTCTCCTGAGCTTCCTTCTCTACCTTTTCTAGTCCGGCCTTCGCTCCTTCATACATCTTGAATTCCTTGGTCACCGCTTCCTTGACCGCCTGTTCCACCTTGCTCTTTTCCTCTGCCGCCTTGCGCTCATCCTTCTGGCCGCAGCCCGAAAGAGCGGCAAGAGATAAAAGCAACACAATCCTACTCGTATTTAACATGGCGTTTAGTCTCTCCTTTCTCCGCCGATGAGATCTTGAATTTACGAAACAATAAGATGGAAAACCAATCTTTCGGATCGGTGAAGTGGCCGACGGGTTTTAAGCCGAAGAATTGAAGCTGTTTTTGCAGCCGGACGGGCTCGAATTTCCGGCTGATCTCGACGAGTATCCTGTCGTCTTTTTCCCAAACGAAGGAAGCGGCATGGGAGGGAAAGAGGATCTCCTGTGTGGCGGTCGAGATGGCATACATCTCTATCTGCTGCCATTGCGGGTTGTACCAGGAGTGATAGCGCATTTTTCGCAGGTCAAAATTGCTCTTCATGAGCCGGTTGATGTTTCGAAAGACATTGAGGATAAAAACAGCCGTCACCCCCTGAGCATCGTCATAAGCCTTTTCCAAGACCTCCGCATCTTTGACCCGGTCCACTCCCAGCAGCAGGTAGTCTTTTGGACCCATGGATTCGGCTAGATGGCGGAAGAAGCGGACAAATTCGGAGCGGTTGAAGTTTCCCACCGTGCTGCCCAGAAAAACGAACAAAGTGGGCAGCTTTTTCTCGATGCCGGCGATACCTTCCTCATATCGAGAACAGAGCCCGTGGAAGTTCAGCAGGGGGAATTCTTCTCTGACTATATCCCTGGATGCGGCCAAACCCGAAAGACTCACATCAATAGGGGCGAAGGCTCCTCTTTTTCTTTGCCGGACCTGCTCGCTCAAGAGATGCAAGGTTTTCTTCGACGTTCCTGCGCCTAATTCGACAATGCACTCCACCGGCGCTGCGGCAATAATCCTGCCGGCTGTTTCAAACAGAATGGAGTTTTCCGTGCGGGTCAGATAATATTCCGGAAGCTGGCATATCTGCTCGAACAATTGAGAGCCTCTTTCATCGTACAGGTGGTAAGGTTCCAACCAGCGGGGCTGGTCGTGGAGTGTCCTCAATATCGATTGGGCCTGATTTTCGCGGGGATGGTCGGAAGCCGGTGTCCAGATGGACGGCGCATTGGAGCGCCAGAGATTGCGCTGACTTGGGGAGAATATGTGAAGCTCCTTTTGTCTTTGCATCGGCAGGCCGACTATAAAGGAAAAACATCTGGCATGTCCAGCGCCGCCCATGATATTGAACTGGTTGTGTATGAGTAGGGATAGTCGGAGAGCCATAGAATTTCGTAACGTGAGCTTCCGTCTTGCAGACGGGAAAACGCTCCTGTCCGGGCTGAATATCGAGATCTTCCGGGGCGAAACCTTGATTCTTCTCGGGCGCAGCGGCTGCGGCAAGACTACAACGCTGAAATTAATCAACCGCCTTCTTGACCCTACGGAAGGAGAGGTGATGGTGGAGGGGACGGCAACCACGCAGTGGGACCCCATCCGGCTCAGGCGGCGGATCGGATACGTTATTCAGGAGATAGGTCTCTTTCCCCATTGGACGGTCGAAGAGAATGTGACGGTCGTTCCTCGGTTGGAAGGATGGGGAGCGGAAAAGACCAGAGCACGGGCGCGGGAGCTGCTGGAAATGGTTGGATTGGAGCCGGCGCGCTTTGCTTCCCGCTACCCGCGCGAGCTTTCCGGCGGCCAGCGCCAGAGGGTCGGTGTGGCGCGCGCCCTGGCCGCCGATCCGCCCATTATCTTGCTCGACGAGCCCTTCGGCGCCCTGGACCCGATCACGCGCAGGGAAATCCAGCAGGAATTTCGCTCCTTGCAGGAGAGGCTGGGGAAGACCATGGTCTTTGTCACCCATGATGTGCGAGAGGCGTTCCTCCTTGCCTCGCGCATCGCTCTGCTTAAAGACGGAAAGATGATCCTGGCCGGGCAGCCGGCGGAGCTGCTGAAATCAGCAGATCCCGAGGCCAAGGCCTTTGCCGACTGCCTCCATGACCCTGAGCCTGCGGAGGGGAGATCATGAGCCTGTGGGATTTTTTCCTGAACAGTCGCGCTGAAGTCCTTGGGTTGACAGGGGAGCACCTCATCCTGGTGGTGCTTTCGACGGGAATCGCGGTTCT
>MGRY01000108.1 GCA_001799045.1 Deltaproteobacteria bacterium RIFCSPLOWO2_02_56_12
CTTTACTCTTGGCCATAGCAGGTACCACAATTCATTGTGTAATCAATACCACATGAGACTACACAAGGAAATAGGGATAGCAAGCCCTTCGGGATCTCAAATGGCAAATCACAGATCTCAAATTGGAAGTCCAAACGTGGAGCGTGTTGGTCACGAGCACGAGTCACGATCACGAACCACGAGATGAGCGCAAGCGAGGAGGCGCTAGTTTCGTTTGATCAGCTTCTGCAGGCTGCGCAGCTCCCGTGGCGGCTTCATGTGCTGCCCGGCGATGGTCCAGGAGACCTCGGCCACGTAGATATTACCCTTTGAATCCAAGGCGATTCCGTGAGGGGCTATGAACTGGCCGGGGGCTTCTCCGCCGCGAATGTCTCCCAGGCGCGCGAGCAGTTTCCCTTTATCCGTCAAGATACTTAACCGAGGACCACAATTGGGCATCTCCTTGTTCACCGGCAAGCCCGGGCCGAGTTCGCCGATGTAGCACAGAGGGTTGGGTCCCTTGCCTATATATAGTGCACAGGGGCGATGCATATTGTTCCACTGGGTTTCGTATTTGCCGTTGGCGTCAAAGACCTGCACGCGGTGGTTTTCGCGGTCCGCCACGTAGACGTAACCGTCCTGGTCCGCGCAGATGTTGTGCACGATGTTGAATTGGCCCGGATCTGTGCCCGGCTCGCCCCAGGAAAAGAGCAGCTTGCCGTCCGGCGAGTATTTGTGCACCCGGGAGTTGCCATACCCGTCGGAGACATAGATCTCGTTTTTCGGCGAAAGGGCCACGTGCGTGCAGCGATTGAACGGCTCTCCGCTTTGGTAGGGAGCAGGCTTGCCGGGAATGCCGAGCGTCAGGAGGATTTTTCCGTCAAGAGCACACTTGCGCACCGTGTGATCGCCGTCGTCCGTGCAGTAGATGGAGTCGTCCGGACCCATCGTGATCCCGTGGGCGCGCTTGAAGAGACCTTCCCCCCAGGAGCGGAGAAAGCTCCCGTCGCGATCGAAGACGATTATGGGATGCTCCCCCCGGCTGAACAGATAAACCCGGTCTTGCCTGTCCACTCCTACTGCGGCGACCTCGCGATAGGACCATCCGTCGGGCAGCTTGCCCCATCCTTCCACCACCTCGTAGATAAACTCGCCTTTGCCCATTGTCGTAGCCATCGTCTTTTCCCTTCCCTTCGTTTAGATTTTGTTACTCGTTACTGGTTACTCGATTAACTAATAACCAATAGACGAATAACCATAAGCGCGCGCCTGCGCGACCCCGTTATCTTTCGCTCCCCCGGTATAGCCTCAGCGGCGCCACCACGAGCCCGCCGAGGATCACCAGGGCGCCCGCCAGGAGAAAAGCGGAGCCTATGCCATACTTGCCGACGAGAAATCCCGCAACCATCGGAGTCGGAAAAACAACCATATGTGTCAGCAGAGAAGTGAGGCCGTACGATGAAGCCTGGATCTTCGCGCCCGCCACATCCATCACCGTTGCAATCACGATGTTGAGGAGCGTGTAAAAGAAAATACCGATGGCGCCGATCACCAGGGCGAGCTGGATGCCGGGCGCCGCTACCGCTATCAGGACGAACAGCAGGCCGAGCGTGATGAAAGATGGGACCAGCACCGCCTTTCGGCCAAAACGGTCGGACAGAAAACCCAAGATAGGCTGAGAGATGGTCCCCATGGCATGCTGGAGGGCGATGTAAAGGCCCAGAACGAAAGGGGAGTAGCCCAAATGTTCCTGGAGATAGATAGGGAGAAAAGTCTGAACTATCAGGCGGCCCATCTGCAACAGCCCCATATTGACGGAGACCCAGAGGAACAAGGGATTTTTGGCCAGCTCCACGATCTCTCGAACCTGTGCGGCGCGCGAGGAATGGGCGCCGCTGTCGGCAAAGAGGCCCGCCAGGCCGCGCCAGACGAGAAGGCCGAGCAGCAGGGCCGGCACGATTTGCATTTCGAGGACGATCTGCCACGGGAATGTCACCAGTAGGAAGCCGACGCCGATGGGAGTGAGGGTATCGCCGATGGTCGCCCCCATGCCGTGAATGGCGATGGCGGTAGCGCGGCGCTCCGGGAATCTATTGGACAGCGAGGCGGTCGCTGCCGGATGCCATAACGAGGTGCCGAGCCCGACCAGCGCCGAGCCGACGAGGGCCCAGAAAAAAACCGGCGCCGCGCCCATGAGCAGATAGGCGCTTCCCATGGACAGCAGGGCCGATGCTAGGATGAGGCCCCGGTAGCGCACGGCGGAGTCTGCCAGCATGCCTAGAGGGAGATCGAGGGCGCCCATAATAAATTGCCGCGCCGAATTGAGCGCGCCCACCTGGACATCGTTCAAGCCGAGTCCCGCCTTAACCGAGGGAAGCACGACGGGATAAAACTGTTGGAACCAGTGGATGAAGAAATGGCCGACCGTCAGAACGCTGAGCAGCTTCAGCCGCCCGGCGCCGAGGCCACGGATAGAGGCGAGAGAAATTTTGAGTTTAGTCAAAGTTGCCTCCATACGCGAAGTAAAACATCGGGCTGTCGTGAAGTCTCAGGTCGAGCTTCGTAAAAACTAATTTCGGCCGATTCTATGTGAGCGGGACAGGGTTTGACAAGGGCGTTTTTGTTAATGTCCCAGGTGGATCGAGATTGTGCCCGTGACCACGCTCAAGGTGCCCAAGATGGTCAGGAGATTGATTTGCTCGAGGCCGCGGAGAAAAAGGACCGTGCCAAGTATCGCCCATACAGGATAAGTAGCGGCAATAGGAGCCACGACCACAACGGATCCCATGCTGAGGGCCGTGACAATAAACAGAATGGATAGAGTCTCGAAGACGCCGGTTAACAGGAACGGCCAAATTGCCTTGCGGTTCCAGACCAGCCGCCGTTCGGTGGAAGGTGATAGCGCCAGGTAGATTAGAAAGCCAATCGACGAGGCGCTACCCATGATTGCGGCAAAAAAGAGCGGCTCATTGGAAAGAGACAGGGCATAGCGTCTGATCGGATTATTCATCCCGGTAAGAAAGGCTGCGGCTATTGGAAAAAGAAGATGCCACCAGCGGAAAGTCGGAATTTGCTCTTCGGGCCTCCAGGAGACCAGAATAATCCCGCCAACCACTAAAAGAGTCCCCAGGACTACCGCGGCGCCGGCCTCTTCATGGAGCACAACGATCGCGATCCCGGCAGAAATCAGTGGACTGATGGCCTGCAGGGAGCTGCTACGGGAAGCGCCTATTTTGTGTACGCCCGTGTAAGCCAAAAGCCGAACCCCGAGCTGTGTCACCCCTACGATGGCGAACAACCACACCGCGGTAGGTGAGACTCGAGGAATTCCTCCGGTAAGGAATACCGCGGTCCAGAGCGTTACCGTCTGCACGATCACGGAAACGCAGGTTACAGTCACCGGCGTGGAATACTTCATGCCGCGGCGCGCCGAGACCAGGGCTGAGGCGTAAAAGATGGCAGTCAAAAAGGCTATAAACTGTGCCGTCATGGAGTTGACGAAGGATGAGGGATGAAGGATGAAAGGTCAATGCGGGGATAATTACGCCGATTCTTTGACAAAGTCGGCCAGCCGTTCCCCGATCATGATAGCGGTGAGGTTGGTGTTGGCGTGCGTTACTGTCGGCATGATCGAGGCGTCGCCGATCCACAGGTTCGACATCCCATACACGCGCAGCCGCTCATCCACCACCGACATTTTATTGGCTGCCGGTCCCATCATACAAGTCCCCACCCCATGGTGGTAGCTGTCGTAGGTGGAGCGGGCAAATGTTGCCCAATCGTCGTTAGGGGCCGGCTGAAACAGTGGACCATAATATTCCTTCGCCCGTCCGCTGTGGACCATTTTAGCGATAAATTCCATGGCAAGAAGCACGGCCTTGATATCTTCCGGATCTTCCAGCATACGCGGATCGATCCCCGGCGGTTCGTGAGGGTCCGCGCTTTTTAAAAAGAGTCGCCCCCGGGTCCGTTGTTCCAGGAGATGGGCCGATACCGGCATCATCCGCTTGATTCCTGAAACCGCGGTCGGCGGGCGCATGACGATATGGAAATTCCCGCAATCCCCGATCGGGTTGCACTTGATAATGAGTCTGAAACGCGGGATGACCCAGTCCTCTTGAAAGTTTTTGGTCCCTTCAAAGGTCATGTAGACGACGGCGTGGTCCTGATAGTTTTCGCCGATGCCGTCCATAGCGTGGACCACCCGAATCCCATGCCTCTCCAGACCTGCCGCCGGGCCGATACCGGAAAGCATGAGAATTTGCGGCGTGTGGTAGACGCCGGCGCTTAATACGATCTGATCTCCCAACGCCGTGTGCATTTGCCCGTTTTTTTCATAGCTGACCCCCTCGGCCTTAAGACCGGCAAGTTGCAAAGACACCACTTCCGCCTCAGCTATCACGGTGAGGTTCGGTCTGGAGCGCGCGGGCTCCAGATAGGCTACTACCGTGGATTGCCTTTTACCGTTTTTAATATTGTATGGAGCTAAGGAGACCCCAAGAGGGTTGGGAGCGTTCACATCGGGGCAGAGCGGCAGCCCCATTTTCACGGCGCTCTCGATAAACGCTTGCACCGGCTCAGACGCGGGCATGTCAAAAGTAAAAGGGCGCTTGATATAAAGCGGGCCGTCACGGCCGTGCAGCGGACTATCCGGGTAGTCTTGATCGGACTCGATGCGCTTGAGCACCGGTAATACGTTCTCATAGGACCAGCTCGGGTTGCCCAGTCGAACCCAGGTATCGAGATCAAACCTGGCCGGGCGCAGAACGGACATCACGTTGACCGAGGAGCCTCCCCCCATGATCCTCCCGGCGAGGGAGTAGAACACGCTGTGATCGAGATTCCGCTCGGTGGGGTACATGTTCACGTACGAAGACTCCAGCAGCAGACGGATCTGCTGGGATGCGTCTGCCACTAGATCCGGGATCGGTCGCGGATCAGGGCCGGCTTCGAGAAGGAGCACTTTTCGTTTCGGGTCTTCGGAAAGCCGGGCGGCTGCCACGCAGCCGGCCGAGCCGCCCCCAACGATAATCACGTCGTAATGATCTGGCATATCCTCGCTACGCTCGGAATCTCAGATTACAGATCTCAGATTGCAAGTGGCAGTTTGAGATTCGCCACTTATATCAGCCTGCCGCATCATGGCTCTGCCGCCTAAGAAACTTTGCTCTCGTTTTCCTCCAGGAGCGTTCTGAGGCGTCGGGAAAATTCTTCCAGCAGCAGGACAGCCGTCGCCCGCAAAACCATGTCGCCGAGAATAGCGAGCCTGCCCTTGATCTCGACGTTGGCGTGATAACCCAATTCCGTGCGGTTTGCAACGGGTTCCGTCAGTGCCACCGTCATTTTAACGTTCATGATGCTCTTGGTGACGGAATCCGTCCCCTCGGTTCGGACCACCAGTTCCTTCGGCGGTATGCTCTCTACGATCGTCGAACGGAACATGAACTTTCCTGAGATCGGTCCGACGGTGGCGCCGAGGACGCCGTCGAAGGTGCGCTCGTCGAGTTGCGTCACTTTTTCCAGCCCCGGCAGGCAGGATGAAAAGCGGTTGACGTCGATGAGAAAATCCCAAGCCTTTTCCGGCGGGACTCCTATGTCGATTTTGCCTTCAAAGATCATAACGATGTTCCCCCTTCTCGGTCCTTCATCCCCGCGCCTTCGTCATTTTCCTTACCACGCGCCAGGTAGACTTTTGCGCACTCGTCGCTGCAGAAATAGCGCCCGCTTCGGAGGATCGCCTCATCCTTAGCCAGATAGCTCCGGCACTGAGGATCTAGGACCATCTCCTCGGTTTCCGTGGAGCGCTCTTGGGAACGGAGGCCGCGTTGCCGCTTGCCCCAGGAGAGAAGAAACTTGAGGATGGCAAAAAAGAGATAAGACAAGAATACGAAAGATAAAAACCGCAGGAGCAACAGAGTTGCCTTTCGAGCCCGACCCTTCCCTGGGTTGGCGCTACAATCTCATAAGGCTCACTTTTTTATCGTCCTTAACACTTACCACCAGCTCCGAAATGGTTGCTCCCAGCACCGGGTGAATCACCTGGGGGGCGATCTCACTCAGGGGGATCAGGACGAACTTGCGCTTGTGCAACTCGGGGTGGGGGATCTTGAGGTTACGCTTTTCCAGGACCAGAGTGTCGTAAAGAAGAATGTCCAGGTCGATAATGCGTGCGCCCCAGCGTTTGCGGACTTTCTTTCGGCCCATCGCCCGCTCGATATTTTTGCATTTATGGAGGAGCATTTCGGGTTTCAACTCCGTCTCTATCTCGATGGCGCCGTTGACATACCATTCCCTGGATTCACCTAAGGGCTCGCTCTCATAAATGGACGATTCTTTCATGATCCTCGTATTGGGGATCTTGGCAATTCTGGTGAGAGCCTCCAGATAGTTCTCCTTTTTCTTTCCCAGGTTGGAGCCGATGCCTATGTGAGCCTGATGGGGCACAGTGCTCAGGATAGATCCTCCAGGATGATTGCTAAAATCTTACCTGTCGGATCCTGTCCGTGACCTCCTCTAATCTTTTTTTATCCACGCACACCGTAAAGCGAACATAGCCTTCTCCGGCCTCTCCGAAGCCGTTTCCCGGCGTCGTCACCACTCCGGCCTCGTCAAGCAGCCTGGTGGCGAACTGGGCCGAGGTCAGCCCCTTCGGGACAGAGACCCAGACATAGAAAGTCGCGCGCGGTTTTTCGCACTCAATGCCCGCGCTGCGGAGTCCCGATACCAGGATATCGCGTCTTTCCTGAAAGATCTTCCTCGATGGTTCTACGATCTCATCGCCGAGCCGCAGGGCCTCGATCGCTGCCTCTTGGACCGCCTGGAAAATACCCGAGTCCACGTTTGACTTTACCTGCGCCAGCGCCCCTACCAGCTCATGGTTGCCCACCGCCATTCCGATGCGCCAGCCGGTCATGTTGAATGTCTTGGAGAGAGAGTGGAATTCCATGCCCACCTCTTTGGCCCCGTCTACCTCAAGAAAACTCATAGGACGATAGCCGTCGAATCCCATCTCCGTGTAGGCCGCGTCATGACAGACGATAATGTTGTGGCGATGGGCGAATTCCACCACGCCGGCAAAAAAATCTTTTTCCGCGACCGCCCCTGTGGGATTATTGGGGTAATTGATCCAAAGCATCTTGGCCTGCCGCGCCAGCTCCACCGGGATGGCATTCAGGTCCGGGAGAAAATCATTTTCTTTAGTAAGCGGAAGGAAATAGTTTCTTCCGCCGCAGAACGAGGTTCCGATGTGGTAGACCGGGTAGCACGGGTTTGGCACTAAAACGAGATCCCCCGGGTCGACAAAGGCCACCGCCATGTTGGCGATTCCTTCTTTGGAGCCAATCAGCGAGAGCACCTCTTTGACCGGGTCGAGCTTCACGCCAAAGCGCCGCTTATACCAATCTGCCACCGCCTGACGAAACTCGAGAAGGCCGGCGCTATTGGGGTAGCGGTGGTTGACAGGCTTGGAGGCCCCCTCCATGAGCTTTTCGACGATTTTTGGCGGGGTTGGGATATCCGGATCCCCAACCCCTAGATCAATAAGATCGACCCCCCGAGCCAACGCCGCCCTTTTTCTGCGGTCAATCTCGGCAAAGAGGTAAGAGGGCAACTCATTGATTCTTTTAGCTTTTCTTATAGAGATCGCCAATTTTTTTAAGCCTCTTCAAAATCGAAGCCATTCTTTTACCTGTTTTTTTCTATTTTGACAACTGCTTTTATAAACCTTCATCCCGAGATTTTCCAATCACGGCAGAACTAATATGGCGTTGCACATTATCATAGACGGCTATAATCTGATCGGCAGCGAAGAAGGCTTGCCCATATTCTTCTTGACATGACACTGTGAGAGCTATAGAAGCGCGTCATTATGGCTGCTTTGAAAAAGCGCATCGTTGGGTGTTGAAGTTTGATTCCTCTTCGCGACGATAATCCCACGGTCCTCTGGCCGGTTGTCACTATCGCCTTAATCGTCGCGAATACGGCGGTTTTTTTCTACGAACTCTCTCTGGAGCCAAGGCTGCTGGAAACCTTCATCTATCAGATGGGCATGGTCCCAGCCTCTATAATCCAAGCCCATATCTCCGGTACCGGGGGCTATTTTACGGTGCTTACATCAATGTTCCTACACGGCGGGTGGATGCACATCATAGGCAACATGCTCTATCTCTGGATCTTCGGCAACAATATCGAAGACAGTATGGGCCATTTCCGCTTCGTCATCTTCTATCTGGTTACGGGCTTAGCGGCTGCCGCAGCCCATCTCGCCCTGAATCCCGCTTCGACAATTCCAACGATCGGCGCCTCAGGGGCGGTTTCCGGGGTGCTCGGCGCCTACCTCGTGCTTTTTCCCCATGCGCGGATCCAAACCTTGATCACCCTCGGATTTTTTATCCGTATCGTTTACCTTCCCGCCTGGGTCTTGCTGATCTTTTGGATCGGGCTGCAGCTTCTAAACCAGGCACTGATTCCGACGGAGGCATCGGCTGGAGGGGTGGCCTACGCTGCCCATATCGGAGGATTCGTAGCGGGAATTGCCTTGATTTTCTTATTTCGTAAATACCGGCGCAAGACCCATTTTAGGTACCTCTGAGGGAATCGAGAGAGTCTCTTGCAACCAGCTAACATTATCTGATAGGAGGAAGGCGGCTGGGTTAGCGCCCGGAGATTATGGCGGGCTCCCGATAATTAGGGAGAATAAACTTTGCTCAATCGTGGGTTCAATATGCCTTTTTTGAAAGGAGGAATGGTTATGAGTAGGACAAATTTTTGTTTGTCGGTATTAGTTATGGCTTTGGTGGCGGTCCTGTCGCCGGCGGCCAGCGTCCAGGCATGGGAGCCGACCAAGCCCGTCGAGTTCATAATTCCTGCCGGCACCGGCGGAGGGGCCGATGTTATGGCCCGGTTCATTTCCCCTTTAATCAGCAAGCACAACCTCTCTCCCCAACCGTTCATCGCCATTAACAAATCCGGTGGGGCTGGAGCCGAGGGCTTCACCTACGTCAAAGGCAAAAAGGGAGAGGCGCATCTGATTATCATTACGCTGTCCAATCTCTTCACTACGCCGCTGGCGACCGGTGTGCCCTTTAATTGGCGGGACCTGACACCCGTTGGGCGGCTTGCCCTTGACGAGTTTGTCCTTTGGGTGAACTCGGAGACACCCTACAAGACAGCGAAAGAGTATATCGATGCGGTAAAAAAATCGCCCGGCACTTTCAAGATGGCGGGGACGGGAACCGCACAGGAAGATCAGATCATTACAGTTCAATTGGAACAGGCCTTGGGCCTCAAATTCATCTACGTGCCATTTAAAGGCGGGGGAGATGTGGCTGTAAATCTGGTGGGAAAGCATGTGGATTCCACCGTCAACAACCCCAACGAGGCTGTGGGTCACTGGAAGGCGGGGAGGGTGAGGCCGCTGGGAATCTTTGACACCGAGAGGTTGGATCTGCCGGATTGGAAATCAATCCCGACGATCAAAGAGGCCCTGGGTCAAGACATCCACTACCTGATGCTGCGGGGGATATTTGCCGCTCCGGGGATCCCCAAGGATGTCCAGGATTGGTACGTCAATCTGCTGAAGAAGGTCACCGAAACTCCTGAGTGGAAAAAATTTACCGACGACGGAGGGCTCAAACGGGCCTTCCTCACCGGCGCTGATTACGTCAAATGGCTCGAGCCGACAGAAAACCTCCACAAGGACCTGATGACCAAGGGCGGGCTGATCAAAAAGTAACCTTTCGAATCAGGCACCAAGGGGAAAGACGGGGGGATGCGGAAGGCGGACATTGCGTGCGGGCTCGCCCTTTTGCTCCTGGGCGGGCTCGTGCTGTGGGAGTCTCTGAAGCTCAAGATCGGGTGGGGACTCAATGGTCCCGAAGGGGGCTTCTTTCCCTTCTGGCTTGCCGTGGGCCTCGTGATCTGCAGTGGCGCCATTGTCCTCAAAGCATTTTTCCTAGGCTCCTCTTACACCGACCGGCCCTTCGTCCGTAAGGGGGGTTGGGTGCCGGTCGTCAAAGTGGCTGTTCCGGCCTTTGGGATGGTGGCGCTCACCGAGGCTATAGGACTCTATCCGGCCGCCGCTATTTATCTTGCCGTCTACATGCGCTGGATCGGCAGGCACCGCTGGGTCACTATCCTTCTGGTTAGCATCCTTTTACCCGTCGCAAGCTATTTTCTCTTTGACAAATGGTTTCTTATCCCAATGCCAAAGGGATATTGGACCGTGATCAGCGGACTCTACTGAGGGGAGAAAGATGGAAGCTCTGGGCAACCTTCTCATGGGATTTCAGATCGCTCTTTCCCCCTATAATCTTTTCATCGCGACCGTTGGGATTGTCCTGGGAACCATTATCGGTGTCCTTCCCGGGCTCGGGGGTGCCAATGGCGTGGCGATCCTGCTGCCGATTACCTTCGTCATGCCGCCGACCTCAGCCATTATCCTTCTCTCCTGCATCTATTGGGGGGCCCTATTTGGCGGGGCCATCACCTCTATCCTATTTAACATCCCCGGAGAACCTTGGTCAGTTGCCACTACGTTTGACGGTCACCCTATGGCAAAGCAGGGTAGGGGCGGGGAGGCTCTGACCGCCGCCTTTACCTCTTCTTTCTTCGGCGCGGCCTTTGCCATTATTTTGGTAACTTTTTTTGCCCCGCTGATCGCCGAGTTTTCGCTTAAGTTCGGGCCGCCTGAGTTTTTAGGGATCCAAATGCTCACCTTCAGCGCTTTTGTGGGTCTGGGGGGAGGCTCAGTGCCCAAAACTCTCGCCTCTATCTTCATCGGTTTTATCATGGCTGCTGTGGGGTTGGACATTATCAGCGGCCAGCTGCGGCTTACCTTTGGGACTATGGAGCTGATGCGCGGATTTAACTTTGTCGTGGCGGTGATCGGCCTTTTCGGCATCGGCGAGATCTTGCTGACCGTCGAGGAGGGGCTTGAGCTAAAGGGAATTCAGGTCAAGGTCAGCTGGCGTACCGTGGTCGGCACTCTGCGCGAGCTCTGCAAGTACTGGAGAACGTTTATCCGTGGGGCGATCATCGGTACCTGGATGGGAATCAAGCCGGGCGGGGCTACCCCGGCATCCTTTATGAGCTATGGTCTTGCCAAGAAGCTTTCTAAAAATCCTGAGAAGTTCGGCAACGGGGCGATTGAGGGTGTGATTGCCCCCGAGACTGCCGCCCATGCCGCCGGGGTCTCCGCGCTCCTCCCCATGATCACTCTCGGCATCCCCGGGTCGCCTACGGCGGCCGTGATGTTAGGAGGGCTAATGATCTGGGGGCTGCAGCCTGGACCCATGCTCTTTAAGGAGAACCCCGAATTTGTCTGGGGCCTTATCGCCAGCATGTACACGGGGAATGTCATCGGAGTATTGATCGTGCTGCTCTTTGTGCCGTTCTTTGCCGCGATCTTAAGGCTCCCGTTCGCCATTCTATTTCCTTCCATCGTCTATGTCTGCGCCATCGGCGCCTTTGCAGTAAACAACAGCACCACGGACATCTGGTACATGATGCTCTTTGGTATCGTTGGTTATGTCTTCAAAAAACTCGATTACCCGATCGCCCCCATGGTCCTGGCCCTGGTCTTAGGCGATATGGCGGAGTCGGCCCTGCGCCAGAGCCTGATCATGTCGCAGGGATCTCCGGCGATCTTTTTTGCCAGTCCGATCAGCGCGGCGCTGGTGACAGCCTCCGCCCTGCTAGTGGTCTGGCCCTTCATTAGCCCCCACTTGCACAGAAAGAGGGCCGTTTAGGATAAATCTCGGCTTTTATTCCCGGCTTGCTTGGAAGAATTATTTAGCTTGGATGTACTGGCGCGATCCGCCGTCGAACACGCTGGGGTGGATGTACCTGCGATCGTTGAAATTAAATCGAGGAACCGGCCTGGGACATTCAACAAGACAGAACCTATCCCTTGGGCGGCGCACTATATTGTTGATCACCACGATGGCAATATCCTGGGGACTGTAATGAATGACTGGCGGAGCAACCTTAGGTGGTTCAGGCTCTGGAGAGCTAACCACCTCGGGCACATCTGGCGCCCAAACGGGCTCGGAGGAGTTGACTCCTCTTATGTCAATATCTTCGCGAATAATGAGCAGGGGGGAGGCCCTTAAAGAGGCTGGGACTGAGTGCAGGTTATCAGTAAAGTGGATCACCCCTCTGTTGTCGGTCCACTGGAAGAGCTGGGCTCCCAAGGGAGAGTGGAAGAAAAGGATGGAGAGCATCAGCAAAAATAGGCTCAGCTTTTTACTGCCCATCACACGGTTGGACGGCTGGAAAAGGAATCTATTCATTTTTGGCCTCTATGGCTTGTATCCGGGTTATCAATCCGTTGGTAAAGGTCAGGACAGGCCCGTTCTGATATATCCACTGCTCTTGCTGCCCCATCAAGGGGCTGGCGTCTCTTACTTTCACGACTCTCGTCGGCTTCCCCAACGCCTCTCTGGCCTCTTTCACGGTCATTCCGAGTACGGCCTTCCTTTGGAGTACGGCCTCCTTTATATGCTCGGGCCAGGGCTGGGCGCGTATCCTTGCCGCGCGCTTGCTTTCCCCCTCGGACTCTTTGGCCGACCTCATCTTTTGGCCCCGATCCGGGTCCACCGTGAGGAGAGTCAAATTG
>MGRY01000109.1:0-5161 GCA_001799045.1 Deltaproteobacteria bacterium RIFCSPLOWO2_02_56_12
AGCTTCTTCAGATGCTCATGCAGATCGGAATAAGCCATGGGTACGTTTTCTCCTCCTGTGAATTAACGATTTCAGGAATTTCCCCCGGATGGAAAAACAGCGCCAAAATATCCGATAAGCCCTCTCAAGTCAAAGGGAGCAAACCGGTCGCCGAGGTCGAGGCCCGCCGCCGCATCACGGGGTCTTGAGGAAAAACAACTGCCCGGTCACATACCGGGTGGCCTCAGAGATCAGATAGCGAATAAGACCGACGATATCCTCAGCCGGAGTAAAACCGCCGAGAAGCGGTGAGAGGGCCCTCCGCTTCTTCTGCTCTTCCTCGGAATAGCCGGCGCGGGACATCGGAGTATCCGTCACTCCAGGCGCAATAGCGTTAACCAGCACATTGTCGGGCGCCAGCTCATCGGCCAGGGACTTGGTGAAGGCGATCACTCCCGCTTTAGAGGCGGCGTAATGGGCCGCGCCCCGCGCACCGGCGACCCCTCGCCCCGAAGCGATACTGATGATGCGCCCCCGCTTTCTCGCCACCATATGCGAGGCGACTGCCTGGGAGCAAAGAAAAACTCCTTTGAGATTGATCCGGATCACCCTGTCCCACTCCTCTTCGGATATATCCTTGACCGGGTGGCGCGGCATGATCCCGGCGCCGTTGAGAAGAACGTCGATCGGACCGAAATGTGCGAGTCCCTGCTCAATCATCTTGGCAACGCTCTCTTTATTCCCGACATCCACCGCAGCGGCAAAGGCTTTCTCCCCGATCTCCCGGGCGACCCGAGCAGCCCCCTCGCGGTCAAAGTCGGCAACCACAACTCTATGGCCGTCACGGGCAAGCCCCCGACAGATAGTCGAGCCGATTCCGCCTGCGCCGCCCGTGACGATGATTACTTGTGACATAACTTTCCTCCTCTTAACGGACGCCTTTTTCTGCCGGCGCTGAAAGTTTCTGGAAAAAGCCGCTGCGCTCCAGCTCCTGAACCAAATGCATATCTATCCCCAGACGGTCCGGCGGCAAGCCCGCCCAGCCCGGATCTTGCATGGACATCTGCTGGATCAATGTCTTTACCCCTTCTTGAGCCAGGTAGGGAATCCGGTCCATGGCATCAATGTAGGCCCGATAGCTCTCCTCAACAGCGTCTCGATGATCCTGCCGCCTCAGATCCAGGCGCATCATTTCGGCAAGAGAACGCAGCCCCGTTTCCTTATTCTCTTTGAGCAGATGAATGGCTTCAGCCAAAGCAGCGATGACATTTTTCAATGGCTCCGGGTTCTTGCGCAAAAAAGCTTGGCCGACAACCAACGTGGAAAGCGGATAAGCCAGTTTTTCTTCGGTCATGTCCACGAGCTTGGGAAACCCTTCGCGATCCATGAGCAGGGTAACGGGCGGCTGAACCAACGTCGCCTGCACAACCCCTTTCCGTAAAGCCGCTACCCTCGTGGCCTGATCGCCGATTTGAATGAGCGCAACGTCGGTATCGGGGGACAGGTTCGCCTTTTTAAGGGCATAGCGCGCGGCAAAATCGGACGTCGTGCCAAAGCGTGTAATGCCGATCTTTTTTCCCTTGAGCTGCGGTAAAGAGGTGATCTCCTTGGCGCCATATAAGTTCATCACCAGCCGGCTTACGAAGGAGGCCACCACGACCGTCTCAACCTGTTTACGGTTGGCGCCGATAATAGAGGGACCGCCAAGAATTGCGGCCTGAACGTCGCCGGAAAGCAGGGCTATGACCGCGGCCGAGCTGCCGGGGACATAAACGATCTCGGCCTCGATCCCGTGCCTGCGGAAGATTCCCTCCTTTTGGGCAAGCCAGAGATAAAGGGTCTGCGCACCGATCGAGGCGTAGGTAATCCTCAACTTTTGACTTTTCTGGGCATGGAGCGGAGCGCTGAAGAAAACAAACAGAAAAAAGGCTATTAGAAACCCGATGAGCGCGCGTTTTTTCTTCATGGCATCTCCTCCAAAGTCTCCATCAATCGGCCCCAACCCTGGATCTTCTCCCGGACCTTGATCATCTTTAGGGCCAGCCAGATGATAGCCTGCGAGCTGCAGACAACCGGCTTGCCGATCTCCCTCTCAAGAAGAGGCACGCCATCGATAGCGGGCCAGCGGGGACAGTGGATAAAAACCCCGTCAGCCTGCGGCGCCTCAAAGTAAAGCTTTTTGGCGAGCTTGTAGGCCGCATGGATAGGTTGAGCGGCGATCTCGGTATTGCGCAGGCATCCCAGCCCGCCGATATTCAGCACCTCAAATCCGGCAGCGTTCAGGAACCGCGCCATCCGCTCATTCATATCCTCCCGGTGCGGGGTGGCAACCACAACTTTTCGTATGCCCACCTTGCGCATGGCTTCCATTTCCGCGACGATAGCGGTAGCAAACGGAATGGTTAATTTCGGCTGAATACGATTCGTCGTCTCAACCTCGCTCCCATATCCCATCAGGGTCCACATGGGAGAGCCGCTGGCAATCACCACGTCCGCCCCGGTCTGCTCAAGATCGATGGCTGCTTCTTCGATAAAGTCTATCTGCCTTTGGATATGGTCGTCGGCCAATTGGCGGATCTTCCCGGTCGTGTTCAACAGGAAAAATCCCTCCGGCATCATTCTATAAAACTCATAGACCAGCGCATCTCCACGCGACCCGGAGATATGGCCCATCTTCGCTCTCCATCCGTACATCGCCACCTCGTTCTAAATTATTTCGGCCCGGACGCTTTAGAAAATCCTCCGGCTTCAGGGCATCTCTGCCAGTAGTCGCCCGAATCCTTTCACCGGCTCGCGCATATGAAGATGCTTCTGGGTAGCCCAGACATCGGCGGTGACATTGGTCACAACAGCCGCTCCCAGATCCCGTTCTAATGGCTCAATGGCCGGAAGGCAATCCCAACCAGCCCCCAGGAGGTAAATACAATCGCCGCCGCCTACCTTGAGGAAGACCCTCTTGGCCTGAGCGTAAATCTCTTCCGCAGGGATCTTGCCAAGGTCGGAAAAAGGCACGTTCACGCATCCGGTCATGGCGGCCACCTCAAAGCCGCCGTCCTCAAAAAACTTGCCGAACTTGGGATTCAAGTCATCTTTGAAGTAAGTAATCCCCACCAGGCGCTTAATTTTCAGCGCCCTCAGGGCCTCGACTTGGGTCTGGGTTGCGGTCAGGACAGAAACCCCATACTTGGCCTCGAGACTTTTCCTTATCTCCGCATCAAAGTTGTACCCCCGCAGCATAATCGGCGGGACCCCCTGGATAACAACGAGATCCACCTTAAGTTTTGCCAGCTCGGCTACTCTTTCTTCAGCGACCGCCAAAGCCTCCTGGAACTCTCGCTCGGTCCCGGCACTAACCCCGACGTATCGAGGTATGACCCCCACCCCGTCCGGCATGAGCCGAATAAACCTCTCCAAAGAGCCGGCCCGGTAGGTCGGCTTTACTAACCCGACTAACCCTCTCCATGCGTACATGCTTTGCTCCTCCCTCTAATACTTCCACTTAAACGGCCTTGCCCGCCCGTGGAAACTGCACAATAAAGGGGACGGAATTGGAAGTCCCTCCACCCTCGGACCACTCCGTAGGTTTTGGATTTACGACCGATACCGGGACCGTGCCCACGCTTAGCAGGTAGGAAGGGACCCTGGCGGCAACCTCGCTTTGGCTGACGAAGCGGGTGGCGACCGGGCTGCCGCCAAAACAAACTACCGAGACCGGAAAAAAATCTTTTCCCTTTAAAACCATCTCCAGCTCCGCATCGTTCGCAAACGCAACCTTCGGAGAGAGGTTATCCAGCCTCGGCGTCGGGTAGCCGTAGAACTCTTGACTGTGGGGACGCGCTATCGGATTGAAAAAGTCGGCATGATAGGAGATGTCCATGATCTCTCCATCTTTGATAACGGTGTCAATCTGCCGCGTATGGGTGATATCCTTGAGCGGATCCCCGCGCACGACAATCAGGTCCGCAAGCTTTCCTTTTTCAATGGTCCCCAACTCTTTCTTTTTGCCGAGATAATCGGCCCCCACCTTGGTTGCCGCCATAATCGCCTGCATGGGGGTGAGACCCGCCGCCACCAAACATTCCATATCCCGGTGCAGGCTCAGTCCGGGCAGCACGGCGGGAGCATCCGTGCCGGTGACGACATTCCCCCCGGCCTTAACCAGCTGGCAGAGGAATTCCCCCAGGCGTTGAAAGCCCTCCCGCATCTGACTCTCCGGATGGATCCCGTAGATCGAGTAACGATTGCCTATGAAGACATCCTGCTGCGGCTCCTGTTTTGCCCTCGCCCCGTATGCAATATAGTAGTGATCCAGCCAGATAAGCCGGTCGTTCACCGCGAGATAGGAAAGCCCCGGATTCTTTAATAACTCATAGTCCTCTTTCTCCCACCTCTCCCTGGCTCCCAGCGAGGCGCCCCACAGGACCGAGGTCGGCTCGATAAAAGTGCCTTTCTTAGCGAGGAAGTCTGTGACCTCAGGATAGTGCTCTTTTTCCGCCAGGCTCCAGGGAGCGAGAAATTTTGCCAGCCAGAGTTTAATCGAGGCCAGGCCTTTTTTCCCCTTCTCGCTCCGGATCGTCGCTTCGGCGCACCCCGTAGCATGCTCTACCCCGTCAACCCCGGCCTCAGCGTACGGCACGATGCTGGTCTCCAGATGGCCCGTTAGCCTCAACCCCGCGGCACGGCCCACCTCGGCAATCGCCCGGGTAATATCGACCGGCACACCGAGATGCATTTTCAGGTAGTCCACTCCCATCTCGACAAGTCTCTTGCTCATCCTGCGCGCATCGGCCGGGTCGGCAGGCACCATATGGTGCGCGGCGGTGGACTTACCGTAAAAACCGCCGCCGGCGCAAAAAATCCTTGGACCGGGAACTTTGCCCAAGGCAACGGCATCCCTTTGCGCCATGATCCAGTCCAAGGGGTTACCAAGATCCCGGACAGAGGTGACGCCGTGAGCGAGGAACAACTCTCCGCAGAAAACACGGTAATGGACATGGTTATCGATAAGTCCGGGAAGTATCGTCTTACCGCGCGCATCGATGATCCGAGCCTCTTTCGGCACATCCACCTGGCCGGAATCCACCCGCGTGATACGATTGCCCTCGATCACGACGGTGGCATTATCAACCGGCTTGCCACCGTTTCCATCTATGAGCCGGCCCCCGCGGACAACCATAGGCGC
>MGRY01000109.1:5173-9331 GCA_001799045.1 Deltaproteobacteria bacterium RIFCSPLOWO2_02_56_12
CATGATTATATTCCCTCCACTCCTGCTAACGATCCGTTTTTCCTGAATAGAGACTATCGATAAAACCGCTCTGATCCAATTCTCTAATGAAGCGCATATCTGCGAAATCTTCGGGCTTGGCATTCCTTGCCCTCGGATCCTTTTCCGCAAAACCATCCAAGATCGTCTTGATGCCATCCAGGGTCGGATACTGCTTGCGCGAGAGCATATTGTCGGCCACGGCAAGATCATAAGTCTTCTCAAGAATCTCCCGATCCTTCAATCCGCCCATGTATTTCGCCAGAACTCTAATCCCGGTCTCACGGTCGGTCTTGAGGCGGTGGACAGTCTCCACTTGCGACTTGACATATGCCCTGACGATATCGGGGTGCTCCCTAGTGAACCTTCGAGTAGTCGCGACTCCCGTATGCTGATAGGCCAACCCAAGCGCGGCCACGTCAGCCAAAACATTGAAGCCCTTTTTCTGGGCCACAAAAGTGCTGGGGTGCACATGGACGGTCGCTTGCACCTGTCCGGTCTCCATAGCGGCTTGACGGGTTATCGGGCTGCCGGCCTGGACAAGGATGACATCCTTGTCCGGGACGAGCCCCATCTTCTGAAGAGCAAAACGCGCCACGAAATCGCTCGAAGATCCGAACGTGCTCACCGCTACTTTTCCACCTTTGAGCTGCGCGGCGGTTTTGACCTCAGGGCGACTCATCAGCCACCAATCCAGCGTAACGGTTCCCCCGACAATCATCACCCCATCAGAGCCGCCGAGCCTGCTGTTGACAATACCTGATCCGGCCGTGTGAGTTATGGGGCTGTCTCCGGAGAGCAGGGCCATGACCGAGGTTGTTCCCGTGGTGAAGAAAACCATCTGTACGTCGAGCCCATTCTTGCTGAATATCCCCGTCTCCTTGCCTATCCACAATGGTAGAAAGGAGGAGCTGATCGAGCTATAGCCGACAACGAGCCTGGTAAGCTTTTGCGCCGATAAGGTGGCGGGCGATAATACGAGAAGTATAACGCTAATTAAGATGAGTGCTCTCGCGATCTTCATTCAAGCCTCCTTGTGGTTTGCTGGCAAATAGTATGCCACAACTATCTGCATAATTTCATTGATGAAACTGCTCAACAGCGGATTCCTGTTCTCTCAAATAAGAAAAAAAACCAGCTTTTTCTTATCTCTGGTATTCCGTCTTATCACTTTCATTTCTTTTTACCAGAGAGCAACACCTGTAGCTATTGACGGCGGCTTGGCCGCCGAATATATTCTCGCACAGCTTGAATCATTCCGGAGCAAGGAGCACGAACTTGGATCAAATCACGCTTTTGCCTATCGTTGAATCTCTCCTGCGTATTATCCTGGGCCTTCGTTTTCTGAAAAGCGGCATCAGTAATGTTCTCAAATGGCCTAATGCCGCGCAAACCGCCAGCCTGATCTTTCCCTACGGCGCATATTTTTTCGCCCTCGTCGCTAACGTGCTGTTGGTAGCGGGAGCGGCCGGTGTCACGCTAGGATTTCAAACCCCGATCGCTGCGGTCATGTTAGCGGCCTTTTTGATCCCGACTTTCAGGCTGCATTACTACTGGCTGCAAGTTCTGCCTGCCAGCGCCAAAATTATCAGAGAGTCCATTACGCGTGACGAGGCTAAAAGTCAATTTAAAGTCTTTGAGCGCCAGGCGATACATTCCCATGACGTAGGATGGGAGGATAACGCCGTCCTATTGGCTGCCAGCCTATATTTTACCGTGCGTGGATGCGTTGCCTATGGGTTGGATAATCTCATGGCCGGTTGGGTGATATGGCTATTTTGATCATCGGGCGCCTTCAATCGATTTCTCCCCTCTTCCCGCTCTTATAGGTGCGGTAGCGAATTTTCTCTCCGTCGCTCTCAACGATGATCGCGCCGTCCTGGTCCGTGCGCAGAACCTCGGCTCCGGCTTCCTTATAGCGTGTGATTACTTCTTCTCGCGGCAGGCCGAAGGGATTTCGAAATCCCACCGAGAAAATCGCCAAGCTGGGTTTCACTGCGGCGATAAACTCCTTTGTGCTGGCCGTGAGACTGCCGTGGCGGGGAACCTTGAGTACCGTACTGGACAAGTTAATCTTGTTCTCGAGCAGCGTCTTCTCCTCCCTTTTCTCGATATCCCCGGCAAGGAGATAATTCACCCGGCCGAAACTCAGACGTACCACGACCGAGGAGTCGCCGCCTTTCTCCTCCGAAGGATAAAGGACACAGACGCTCACCTGCTCGATATCGCGGCAGGGATCGTGGCTGCTGAGAAAGATCCTTTTTATTCCCGACCTTTCGACCGCTTCCTCCAGATCATCGTAGCGCACGGTGCGACCCTTGCTGAGTCCGGACCAGAACTCCGACGGCGCAAACTCCTCCGCGATACTTTTCATGCCGCCGTAATGGTCCACCCTCGGGTGACTCACAAGCAGATAGTCAACCTTAAGGATCTTCCGTGAGCGGAGGAACGGCGCAACGATCGATTCTCCGGTATCAAATTCTCCAGTCGCCCTTCCCCCGGCGTCAATAAGAAGCACTTTAGAACCCGGAAATTCCACCACCGCCGCGTCGCCCTGCCCCACGTTGAGATGCGTAATCCTAAGCTCTCGCCGCTGCCATCTTTCCCGCCACCAGTAGATGCCATCTCCCATGAGTCCCAGAGAGACCGCAAGCAGCAGCAAAATGGAATAGGCGCTACGACGAAAAAGCAAAAGAGACAGGATCATCAGATAGAGAACTGCCACCTCAACGAGGTTAGGGATCGGCACCGCGACGCTTGCGAGGGGGAGAGCCGAAAAGAAACCCACCATCCCAATGGTCAGAGACAACAGGCCCTCGGCCACCCAGACCAGTGGAATAGCCAGTCCTGGAATCAGCAGCGAAAAAAAGCCGATGATAAGACCTAACGGCACAACAACAAAACCCACCAGAGGGACAATAACGGGATTGGAGAGAAAACCGGCCAATGAGAGACGGCCAAAGTAGTGGGCAATCAACGGTCCTGTCCCCACAGTCGCCAGGATGGGAACGGCCAGATGAAGTCCAACCCGACGGAGCTTCGGCCTGAACCAGCTCCGTTCCTGAGGTAGTTCGTCCTTTGGGCGGGCTGGAAGCCGTTCCTGCATCTTCCTCATCCCCCAAACAATGAACAGGACCGCAAGAAAAGAGAGCTGGAAAGAGATATCCATGATCACCCCGGGCCAAACAAGGCCGATAAGGAGAGCGGCAAAGGCAAGGCTCGTGAATACCTCTTCCTCGCGATCCAGCAGCACTGCCAGCTCATAGACCCCGATCATAATTGCTGAACGCACGGTGGGCACCATCGCACCGGCCAGGGCGGTATAAAAAAGAACCGCCAGGAATGAGCAGAAGGTGGCTATTTTCAGCAGGTTCCAGCGCAGCAAAAGCGTGGTGCTCAAGGAGCAGCCAAACCGGACGAGCCAGAAGACGACCAGCCCGAGCATCCCCACGTGCAGACCCGAGATGGATAGGACATGATTTACTCCCGCGTCGGTGAAGTCCGCCCGGATCTTTTTAGAAATTTCACCCATGTCCCCTACCACCAACGCCTTCATCAGTGCGCCGCTATCCTGGGAGAAATGGCGCTCTATAAAACGACGGATCTCCCTGCGCAGGTACTCAATCGGACTCCACGGCCCCCCGGCTTTTCTCGCCAGCAACTCCACCCCCTCGTCGTTCTCCAAGAAAGCGGTCACGTAGATCTCCTGCCGGGCCAGGTAGGAGGGGTAATCGAAGCCGCCGGGATTCCCGTTATCGCGCGGGATAAGAGGCCGCAGCCAGAAACGGACGCGGTCTCCGTAGCGCCATTCCCGCCGCACATTTCGGACGCTGATCAAGAGGTCTCCGCTGATTTCCTGCGAGCCGGTCGGGCGCCAGATGCGCTCGGCGCGCATAACCCAACGGCTGCGCTGCGGCAGTTTTTCCGGCTCCTTGTGAAGCATCCCCTCTATATAGAGTTGATCGCCCTCGCTCACGAGAGAGCGAATATGACCCGGCGCAAACACAGGATGGAGCATGTGATGGTGTCTGATGTAACCCAGAGAGAAGGACAGCCCGGCGAGAAGGGCTAGCAACGCCCAGCCCCTTTGCTCACGCCAAAAGAGAGATAAGCAGGGGAAGACGAAAACCAGCAAGGCAG
>MGRY01000110.1:0-1014 GCA_001799045.1 Deltaproteobacteria bacterium RIFCSPLOWO2_02_56_12
TCGCGCCGCCCATGATGCCGACGGCCGCAGCGGCCGTCACTTGCGGAATGCCGCGTTCGATGGCGTGCGGGATGAGATGCGTGCCGATGAGACCGTTGGCGGTCACGCCGCAGATAAAAAAACAGCCAGCGAGAATCCAAAACGTCGAGGTTTTGAAAACTTCCGACAGCGCCGAAAGCGACATCGGACGAATATCGCCGCGGGCGAAGCGAGCTGGCCGTTTTTGCGCGCTCGTTCCCCTGCCGGACCGGTACGGCTCAAGGCCAACGTCAGCGGGATTATCGCGCATCCAAAACCAAATCGCCGGGATCAGCAGAGCCGCCGTCGCGGTGATCATCGTCAACGCGCTGCGCCAGCCGCTGGCGAGGATGACAGACATCAACAACGGCAGAAAAACAATTTGCCCGGCGGCGTTGGCATTAGTCATAATGCCAATTGCAAGTCCACGCCGGTCAACGAACCAGCGGGCTGCGATGCTCGCGCCGAGGGCTGGCGTGATTCCCGTCGCCATGCCCAAGACAATTCCCCACAGAAAAATTAGCTGCCAAAGTTGCTGCACGAACACCACGCCGGTGAGCCCCATCGCGATGGTCATGAGACTTCCGAGTATCACTCGGCGCGGTCCGAACCGGTCGATCAGCCAGCCGCCCACCGGCGCGAACAATCCCAAAAGCAAAAGGTTGAGACTTGCGGCGGAAGCGATCTCGGTTCGGCTCCAGCCGAACTCCGCTTCGAGCGGATGGATCAGCACCGAAGGCGCCGAGCGGATACCCGCCGCGGGGAGGTTGGCAAAAAAACTTAACAGAACGACGAACCAGCCGTAGTAGAAAGGACAGATGGTTAGAATGCGTTGTGACTGCGGTCCGCTTGGAGTTGAATTCATGTTAAAGAGGCGCTGGTCACACTTCATCAGAAAGGTCTATGAAACAGACCCGCGGCCTTGTCCTAAATGCCACGGAGAAGGGAATTCCTATCATTCAACAAGTTTCTTGACCGCCGCTTCGATGCGGTCGC
>MGRY01000110.1:1041-5703 GCA_001799045.1 Deltaproteobacteria bacterium RIFCSPLOWO2_02_56_12
TGGCGTAGCTGATGCGGATGTTCTCCGTCGAGCCGAAGTCCTCGCCCGGAACGGCAAGCACACGGGACTCTTGGAGAAGATATTCCGCGAAGTCGCCGGCAGAGGCGAGCTTGAATTCTCCGGCCTTCTTCCCTAGCAGAGAGCCTACATTGGGAAAGACGTAAAAGGCGCCCTGGGGATTGAAGCAGCTGATGCCCGGCATGCCCTTGAGCCGTTTGACAATGAGATCTCTTCTCTTTTGGAACTCACCCACCATCTGCTGCACTTCGTCTTGCGGTCCCGCCAGGGCCTCGATGGCTGCCACCTGGGCAAAGGAGGTAGGGTTGGAGGTGCTCTGACTCTGGATCTTGGCGGCCGCGGAAATGACGGCAGCCGGGCCGAGCGCGTAGCCGATGCGCCATCCGGTCATCGCGTAGGTCTTGGAAAGGGAATTGAAAATGATCGTTCGCTCGCGCAGGCTCGGGCTTACGGAGACGATGCTATGAAAGCGAAATCCGTCGTAGACGATCTTTTCATAGATGTCGTCAGAGAGAATAAGGCAGTTGTGTTGCTCCAGGATCCTACAGAGCCCTTGAATCTCCTCGAAACCATAGGCTGCGCCGGTCGGGTTGCTTGGACTGTTAAAGACGAAGGCTCGCGTCCTGGAGGTCATGGCGCCCTTCAATTCTTTGGGCGTGATGCGGAAGCCGTTTGCTTCCGTAGCAGGGATGAGCTTCGGCACGCCTCCGGCCAGCAGGACCATGTCGGAATAGCTCACCCAGTATGGGGAAGGGATAATGACCTCGTCTCCAGGGTCGATGGTTGCCTGAAAAATGTTGTAAAGGGCGTGCTTGCCGCCGCAACTTACCAGCACTTCGTCCTTGCTATATTGCAGCGCGAATTCCTTCAGATACTTCTTGGCCACAGCCTCGCGCAGCGGCTCTATCCCGCGCACGTCCGTATACTTGGTCATTCCTTTTTTGAGCGCCTGGACCGCGGCATCCTTGATCCGTTGAGGCGTGTCGAAGTCAGGCTCGCCGGCGGTGAAATTGACCAGATCAACACCCTGGGCGCGCATCGCCTGAGCCTTGGCGGCCAATGCCAGGGTTACCGAGGGTTTGACCAGTTTGCTTCGTTCGCTCACTTTCATAAACCTTCCCCGCGCGGGATTTAACCTTTGAATTTTTCTCGGAGTTTTTTCAGGACACTTTTCGGGACCAATGCGGAGACGTCACCTCCCAGGCTCACCACTTCCTTGACCAGGCGCGAGCTGATGTAGAAATAGGATTCTCCGGTCATCATGAAAAGGGTCTCGAGCTTCGGTCTAAGTTCACGGTTCATCATCGCCATCTGGAACTCGTATTCAAAGTCGGAGACCGCTCTCAATCCCCGGATAATGACTCCCGCCCCAACTTTCTCCGCATAATCCACCAGCAATCCCTCAAAGCTATCTGCCTGCACGCGCTTCCCCTGCGCGCGAAAGACCTGTTGGATCATCTCCAGCCGTTCATTCACGCTGAAAAGAGAGTCGTCTTTGTTGGGGTTTGACGCTATAGCTACGATCACCCGGTTAAAAACCCGCAGCGTACGCTCGACGAGGTCGATGTGCCCGTTGGTGATGGGGTCAAATGAGCCGGGGTAAACCGCGATTTTTGTCCGTGCCATTTTTATCCTCGCATCAAAGAATTTCGGATGGACAGTGCTCGAAAAAAGACAGCAGCGTAGTCCCGTAGCGTCGCTGATCGCGGAGGCGCAGAGGAGCGTAATTTTTTTCCACCTTTTCCCTCACGCTGTGCTCCACGACTAGAATTCCCGTCTCCCGTAGCAGCCCTTCCTGAGCGACAGCTCTTAGGGTCTTCCCAACCCAGTCCTTTTCATAAGGCGGGTCGAGGAAAATGAGATCAAATCTTTCTCCTCTTCGAGCTAACAGCCGCGTCGATTTCAAGACCGGGGCTACCCAGACCTTCGCCTTGTCGGAGAAACCGACAGCCCTGAGGTTCTCCCGGATTACCTTTCCCGCCTCCGTTGCCGCGTCGATCAGGACAGCCTCGGCCGCGCCTCGACTCAGCGCCTCTACGGAGAGGTTGCCTGTCCCGGCGAATAGATCCAAGACCCTGAAACCGGAGAGGTCATGAGGCAGGATATTGAATAGGGCCTCCTTGACCCGAGCCGCGGTGGGACGGAGGTGGCGGCCTTTGGGCGCTTTAAGCTGACGTCCCTTGACGCTGCCCGCAATGATCCTCATATCCTCCTCGCTGCGCTCCTTGGAATCTCAGATCGCAGATCTCAGATTTCAGATTTGCAATTTGAGATCTGAAATTTGAAATCCCGAAGGGCCTATTCCGCTATCTGCAAAACGATCTTTCCGAACTGCTTCCCCTCTTCCAGCCGCCGTTGGGCCGCCGCCACATCCTTCAGAGAAAAAATTTGATCGACGATGGGTCTCACCTTCGAGATCTGCATGAATGCCAGCAATTGCCGAAATTCTTCTCGGCTGCCCAGAGTCGAGCCGAAAATCTTCAGGTGGTTCCAGAAGATGCGCCGGATATCAGTCTGGGGATTGGCCCCTGCGGTTGCCCCGCAGGTGACCAGGCGTCCTCCCCTGGCCAGGGCCGCAAGGCTTTTTACCCAACTCTCGCCGCCCACGCAGTCCACCACTACGTCGACACCGCGCTTCCCGGTCAAGGCCCTGACCTCCTTGGCGAAGTCGCTGCGGAGATAGTTGATGCCATGATTCGCGCCCCAATTTTTAGCCAGCTCCAATTTTTCGTCGCTGCTGGATGTGACGAAGATATGCGCCCCCATATGCCTGGCTATCTGGAGGGCGGCGGTTGCGACCCCTCCTCCAATCCCCAGAATCAACACATGCTCACCGGGTTTGAGTTCTGCATTGGTGACCAGCATCCTCCAGACCGTAAGAAAAACCAGCGGAAAGGCCGCGGCCTCCTCGAAGGATAACCCAGGCGGGATGGGAAAACAATTTGCCGCGGGAAGCTTTACATACTCCGCGTAGGTGCCTTGCAGTCTTTCTCCCAGCGCCCGCAGGCGAATACACATGAACTCCCTGTCCGTAAAACAGTACTCGCACTGACCGCATCCGCTCGGAGGATAGAGACAGACAGCGTCTCCCTTTTTCACGTTGTGGACCTGCTCGCCCACCTGGGCGACGATCCCCGCGCCGTCGGCGCCCAGGATGTGCGGCAACGCGATATCCATGCCGGTCAGTCCTTCGCGGTTCCACAGATCGATGCGGTTGAGAGCCGCAGTCTTGAGTTGGACGATCGCCTCCGTCGGTGAGCTGAGTTTTGGCTCTTGGACCTCTTCGTAGCGGAGTTTGTCTACCCCGCCATGTTCATGGATGCGGACAGCTTTCAATCATATCTCCCGGAAATTTTTCTTTCCTCGTTAGCAAGATATGGAGAGTGTGTCAAAGGAAAAGAAAGTGATGAGGACGGAGTGCTGAGGAATGAGTCAGGCGGAAAAAGATGTGCCGCAGCCGCAGGTGCTGGTAGCGTTAGGATTGATGAATTTGAATCCAGTCCCCTGGAGCCCGCTTGCGTAGTCGATGGTGGTTCCCTTTAAATGTTTTGCGCTCGACTCGTTCATGTAGACTTTGAGTCCATCTATTTCCAACACCACGTCGCCGGGCTTCGTCTCCTTTTCAAAGTCCAGTCCATAAGAGAAGCCGGAGCAGCCACCGCTGGTCACCGCCACTCGAAGCCCGTACCCATCAAGGTTCTCACGCGCGAGAAGGGCCTTCACCTGTTGAACGGCCTTTTCGGTGAGTTTCAATTCCGGCCCTTGGGATGTTTCGTGAATTTCAGGTAATTCCGGTGTCATCTCCGCCTCTTTTTGCAGTCCAGACATGACTTAACCTAGCCCCTATGTGCCTTAGAGTCAAGGGATAGGTAAGGAGCGGCGATTCATCCCCGCTACTTAATCGGCTGGAGTTTCCACAGCCGTTCGGCGTTCCCGTGGGCCACGGCGTGGGCTACTTCAGCCGGTAGATCCGCCAATGCCCCGCGCCACAGCGCCGCTTGCTCCAGGAAAAACGGCCCCCAGTGCTCGGCGAAGACGTTGTCGAAAGCAAGCACGAAGCGGTCGCGATGTTTGATAAAGAGCGCCTTCCACTCGGGGGCGAGGCGCTCGCCCGAAAACAGGTTGGTCCACGGCTGATTGGATTCCGCTTTATTGATGGGGTTGGAATGAGAGGTCAGGAAATAGACGTTGGGATGCGCCCGGATCAGTCGGCCTGCCTCGCCGGGGTCGAGCTGCCCCATGTGAATCAGCGCGAAAGGATGACCGGGGTGGGATCGCGCGGTGGCCTCAAACTTCTCCATGAACGAGTCGCGATACCAACCGGCTGCCGCGAACTCGATGTGAGCGATGAACGGCCAGCCTCTCTGAAGCGCCAGGCTCAGCGCTTTTTGCGCCTGCGGGCTGTCCAGCGAAATGATCATCTCCGGCGCCTTGTTGCCCTTCCTGGCGTGCCACAAGATCACCTCGGCCATGGCGCTGAACTCGCGCCGGTCGAGCTGGGCTTTCAATAAGGCATCGAACCCGGGAGTGTTCCGGTTGAAGGCATTTCCCTTGGTGCGCACCGCCGCGGTGATCCATCCGGGATGGGCGGCGGCGAAGTCGGCGATCTCGTCGGGCGACCGATCATTGCGGGCCGAGAGAATC
>MGRY01000111.1 GCA_001799045.1 Deltaproteobacteria bacterium RIFCSPLOWO2_02_56_12
TTCGTTCAGGGTGACACGTAAAAAACCTTTTTCAGCATCCTGCTAATGTAAAGAAGCGTTGGACTCACCACACTAGCGCACCAACTCGCGTACAGCCTCGGTGAATGCCGGGAGAATCTTTCTCCAGTCGCCAACTACCCCATATCGAGCCTCTTTGAAAATGTCCGCCTTAGGATCGTTGTTGACAGCCACTATCACCTTAGCCCCTGAACAGCCGGCCATGTGCTGGCAGGCGCCGGAAATAGCCACTGCGACGTAGAGATCCGGAGTAATTGTCTTCCCCGTAAGGCCGATCTGGGACCTGGCATCGATCCATCCGGCATCGCAGGCAGGCCGCGATGCGCCAATAGTGCCGCCTAACAGTTTTGCGAGCTTCTCCAATTCCTGGAAAGGCTCCGGGCCACCCAACCCTCGACCTCCAGCTACCACCACTCGCGCCTCCTCCAATTTGACCCCTGCCGCTTCCCCAGAAACCCTTTCAACCACGCGTGTCCTCACCACGGATGTTGGAATCTCAACAGGGACCCGGACTACCTCACCCCGAAGGCTCTCGTCCTTGGCAGCGACTTCGAATGCCTTAGGGCGAACTGTGACGATCTGCGGTATGCACGACAGCGCCACAACAGCCAGGGCGTTACCTCCGTAAACCGGACGAGTGACCAGCAGCTTCTTGGTATCGGGGTCAACGCTCACACCCACTGCATCCTGAGCCAAGCCAACCCCCAATCGAAACGCCAGGCGAGGCCCTACCTCCCGGCCCAGTTGAGTCCGTGCAATAAGTAAAACGCTGGGCTGCGCCTGCTGACACACCTGCTGGAGTGCCGTGACATGAGCCTCTACATGACCTTCGTCGAGAAGCGGGTGCTCGGCGAGGAAAACCTTGCCGGCTCCAAGGCTGGCAGCCTCCTCGGAAGCATTACTCAGGTTCGTCCCCAGCAGCACCGCATGGAGAGGTTGCCCGAGACTATTGGCTAATTTGCCTCCCGCGTTCAGCAGCTCACTGGTTGTGGCGATCAGCCGAGCTTCGCTGAGCTCCCCAACAACCAGGACACCGTTCCCTTCCGGCATGATGACACCCCCCCTTTAAATAAGCTTCGCCTCTCTCAACTTTAGGGCCAGTTTTCGCCCAGCGTCGGTGTCATCTTCGCCCTCGATCATCTCGCAACGCTTTTCCCGCGCTGGAATAAAGAGCTCCACCAACTCGACTCTAGCGCAACTGGAGGGATCCACTCCCAGGTCGCCCAAACCCCACACAGTCGGGGTCGCTCTGGTCGAAGCCATAATCCCCTTGATGCTGGGAGTGCGGGGCTCGCCTAGCTCATTGCTCACCGTCACCAGAGCGGGCAGCACCGCCTCCAACACTTCGTGTCCGTCCGGGGTGACCCGCTGGACACGCACAGATCCGTTACTCAGTTCCACATTTTTAGCAAAGGTTAGGCAGGGAAGATCCAGTAGCTCCGCCAGTCCCAGGGGTACCTGCGCGTTGTCCCAATCCGAAGCCTGTCGACCGCAGAGGATCAGGTCGAATTTACCTATTCTACGAATGGCAGCAGCCAGGACATTGGTGGTAACAAAGGAATCTGCCGTTTCAAAGGCATCATCTTGCAGCAGGATCAGTTCGTCGGCGCCCATAGCCAGGGGCTTTTTGATCACGTCCATGACGAAACTTCGTCCCATGGAGACGACGGTAATGCTGCCTCCCACGGAGGCCTTGATCCGCAACGCGGCCTCCATAGCAATTTCATCAAAGCCATTAACCACGGGATCCGCGCCTGGCGGGGGAACCGCTCGCTTGGCATCGCGATCGATTTTGAAGATAGACGACGGCGTCTCAGGATCGAGGACTTGTTTAGCACAGACAATGATTTTCATGCTTAAACCCTCTCCTCGTGGAAGACACCACCTTTTAAGCGAAGGCCGCGCTATGTGTCAACCAAATTATCGACAGCCGAATCTAACGGACGGGTATCAATGCAGTATGGCTAGGGCAGTTGGCTCGCAATTTCTATGCCTTTAGTATGCAATCCTTTTTGCTATGGGCTGGAATCTAGACAGATCCAATAAATATTCGCACTGAACAAGAGCTACTCTTACCCAAAAGTAAGAAAAAACGTCCCCTTTTTTCCCATCCATTGGAATGATTCTATTCTACCCTCATACCATCCCAATTCGATGACCAGAGAAATTTTTCTCTAATTGAAGCCAAGGATCTTACCGTACTGCGTGGCAAGCCGATCAACCATTTCGGCTTGTTCCTGTGCCATATATAGAACCTTCTTGCCTTGGAAATACTTCTGGGCAGAGGTCCCAGAGACGAAGGCTGAAGATTGGCCTGTGTATTTCTCCCAGATCTCCTGGGCCTCGGGAGTCACGAGAAAAGCAGCAAAGAGGTAACCCGCATTTGGATGACGAGCGCCTTTGAGAAGGCCGACTTGCAACGAAGGCGAAATCACCGGCTCAATCCCTTCGGCGAAGACGATGGGCGCGCCTTTTTTTTTCGCCTGGTTGACAAAACCGTCGTGCAACGCGACGGCAACTGAAATCTCACCTAGCTGGAGACGACTGTAAAGCTCACCCAGTGTTCCCAAAATGAGCTGCTGGCCGGCGAGGGCCTTCACGAACTCGGTCGTCTTCTTTTCACCCCACGGTCCGGCGGCGAGCCGGGATAGATGGTGGGTTGTGGTCGGCATACCCAGCTTGCCCCCTTTCCACTTGGGATCCAGAAGGTCTTCCCATTTTTTGGGTGCGTTATTGGGGGCCACCATCTTGTTATTGTAAGCAGGGAGGACGATTTGATTGACAATGGAGATCGTCCCGTTGTCGTAGTTAATCGCCTTGACGTCAACGCCGAGCTTTGCATAGGTCAATGTCTGATGCAGTTTCCTGAGCCACAACGTGGCGTGATGGGCGTCGGTGACTACCATTAGGTCCCATTCCGGCGGGAACCCTGAGGCAGCCTGACTTACCACCTTGCCGGCGTCCTTGGCCATGTTCCCGGCAGAGATGTAATTCAGCTTGATATTCAGGTTGTACTTCTTGTTAAACGCCGCCCCCAACTCTTGGGCCCCCTTAGGGGTAAGTGTCGCCGGGGCATAAAACTCGATACTGTCTTCACCCTTAGCGGCTCCAATAAGTTGGTCGATAGTGGCAGCCGCCGCCCAGGCGCACTGACCCGTTGCCACAAAGAGAAACAATGAAACCAATATCCCCGCCAAAGAGTATCTGATGCTTGTCATGGGTTACGTTCCTCCTTCATGCTACACCGCGACCGTTGATATTTTGTCCTCACCCGAAAAAGTGGCAGCTCCAATTCTGCAAAACTGAAAGCCAACAAAGGATGAGCAAATGCCATGCCAGGATAGGAAGACTGAAAAATACTTCTGTCTTCTCAGCCCTGACTCTTAGCTCGAAGAGATCCCTGGAACAGGTCCCGGTTCTTAACAATAGGAAGATTTAGGACTTTTTTCCCATTTTTTGGATGGTCAACTCTACACTCGGCCAATAGATCCGTAGATCCTTCCTCCTCACTTGGTCATATTTCTGGTCTGGAAATTGCGTACGGATTCAAGCTACTTTAGCTAAGCTGGAAGGCCTTAGGGAACCATTTTGCGGTAGCAAATAAGGTTTCCTGAAACCAAGCTCGGACATAAAAAACAAAAAACCCGAAGAGGGGAAAAGATATGGCATATCGCGATTTGCGCGAATATATCAAGGCATTAGAGGAGCGCGATAAGCTCCACCGCATTACGGCAGAGGTAGAAAAGGACTGGGAGATTGCGGCGGTGTGTCGCCGGGTTTTCCAGAAGTTGGCTCCGGAGCGACGCCCCGTGCTCCTTTTCGAGCGTATCAGAGGTTTCAATATCCCTCTATTAGTCGGATCTTTAGGAGCTTCGCCGGAAGTCTATGCCATCGCTCTGCAAGATCGAGTGGAGAACATCCATGAGCGATGGGAGCAAGCTCAACGGCATCCGATTAAACCGGTGCGGGTGAGCACCGGTCCCTGCAAGGAAAATATCTTGCGCGGTAATGACGCCGATCTAACCCGCTTTCCCGTCCCCATCTGGACAGTCGGAGAGGATCCTGGACCATATCTCACGGCTCCCTGCGTGGTCTCCCGTGAGCCCGACACCGGCGCCTACAACGTCGGGACCTACCGATTGCAGGTCAAAGGTCCGAAGAAGATGGGGATTTGGGCCGCCGACGGGCAGCATGTTTCCCGCCACCGTCTTAAGAACGAAGCCCGTAATCAGAGCACACCTGTCGCCGTCGTGCTGGGCCCTGATCCCGCCATTGAGATGGTCTCCGTTACCAAGTTTAGTTTCGAGACGGAAGAATACGACGTTTCCGGCGGATTGCGCGGTGAACCCGTGCCGCTGGTGGCCTGCGAAACCATACCGATCGAGGTGCCGGCGACCGCTGAAATCGTCATCGAGGGAGAGATCCCGCCCGGCTACCGAGAGCCGGAAGGTCCTTTTGGAGAATACACCGGTTACATGGGAGCGGCGGGGAATATGCCGGTGATTGAGGTGACCTGCATCACGCATCGCCACAACCCCATCTACCGCGCCTTCTTCAGCCAAATGCCGCCGAGCGAAAGCAGCTGCATCAAGCGCGTGGGCCGCGAGCAATCGATACTGAAACATCTCCAGCACGATCTTGGACTTCCGGTGCGGGATCTCCACCTTCCGGAAAGCTCCGGGGCGGCAGGCACCATGTTGATCTCCATAAAAAAGGCGAACCCCTCGGACGTCAAACGCGTGGTCTCCGGCGCGCTGCGCTACGCGGAAGGATTCGGCAAGTTCATTATCGTGGTTGACGAAGACGTTGACATTCAGGACCACTGCCAGGTGGAGTGGGCCATGAGCTTCCACGTTCAGCCGGCAAAAGACATCGAAATCATCCCAGATGTTCAGGCGGTGGCTTTAGATCCATCGCAGGCGCCGGCAGACGTGCCCCAAGAAGACGAGTCGAGAAAAACCAGCTCTAAGGTGATCATAGACGCCACTCGCAAGCACAGGTTCCCAGCCCGCGCCTTACCTCCGGAAGAGCACCTGCGAAGGGTGGACAACCAGTGGGCGAAGTACGGATTGGAACGGTGAGCGATGATTAAAGTAGCGATCGATGTCGGAGGCACCTTTACGGACTGTTTAGTCCTCGATGACCAGGACCAATTACATCAATTCAAATCCCCAACCACGCCCGGCGATCCCACTTTAGGTCTGATGAATGTTCTGAAGAAAACCGCGCTCTCCTTCGGCATGGGTTTTTCTGAGTTCCTTTCTAATGTCGGGCTGCTCATAGCCCACGGCACCACCCTTTCCACCAATGCCCTGCTAACAGGGAAAATCGCCAAGACCGGTCTCATAACCACCAAGGGATTCCGCGATATCATCGAGGTGCGCCGGGGTTATAAAAATATCCGGACCTCTCGCTTCAATGTCTTTGTTCCTCCCTACAAGCCCCTTGTCCCCCGATACTTAAGAATCCCTGTTGAGGAGCGAACCCTCGATACGGGAGAAATCCTCAGGCCCCTGAAGGAAGAAGATGTTTACACGGCTATCAAGAAATTTAAGGAGGAAAAGGTCGAGGCCGTGGCGATCTGTTTCCTTCATAGCCACATCAATCCCGCTCACGAAAAGCGGGCCTTGGAGATCTGCCGGGAAGAAATGAGCGGCGTTTACGTAACCGCCTCTCACGAGGTCTTGCCGGTATTTCGGGAATACGAACGCTTCAGCACCACGGTGGTGAGCGCCGCCGTAGGTCCCATCACCCAGTCTTACCTCACGGCACTGACAAATCGCATGAAGGAACTCGGATTTCAGGGAACCATTTACCTGGTTCAAGGAGGAGGGCTGGTCCAATCAGTGGAAGAATCCGTACGCCGGGCGGTCTCTCTCATCGGCTCTGGCCCGGCGGCGGCGCCCTCGGGCGCGATCCGGCTAGGCCAGTGTTTTAGTAGCAACGACATTTTCTCCGTTGACATGGGCGGCACCAGCTTTGATGTCTGTCTTATCCGAGACGGGGTCATCCCAACCACGGATTTTAACTGGGTTGAAGACGAGCGAGTTGCCATGAAAATGGTCGACGTACAAAGCGTCGGCGCCGGCGGCGGCAGTATTGCTTGGATTGATGCTCTGGGTTTGCTCCGGGTCGGGCCTCAAAGCGCCGGGGCCGACCCCGGACCCGTCTGCTACGGGAAAGGTGGAACCCAACCGGCAGTCACAGACGCGGATCTGATTTTAGGCTACATCCCAGCCGACTACTTTCTGGGCGGAGAAATCCTGCTCAGGTCCGACCTTGCCGAAACGGCGATCCGGACCGTGGCCGAACCTCTGCGGCTTGATGTCCCCACCGCAGCACACACGATTTTTACTACGGTGAATTCCCTGATGGCCGACAAGATGACCGAAATTTCTACCAAGCGCGGTTATGACGTAAGGGATTTCGCTCTGGTGGTGGGCGGAGGCGCCGGACCTGTGCACGGCGCCCACCTGGCTGAGCTGTTAGAAATTCCCACGGTCGTCATCCCCCGCTACGCGGCCGCTTATAGCGCCTTCGGCATGCTGAACATGGAACTAGGGAGGGATTTTGCCCGCTCGATCGTCGCGCGCATGAAACTGCTCGATCTGGAGCGGGTGAACCAGCTTTTTTCCGAAATGGAGGTCGAGGCCCGGCAAGTCCTAGGAGAGATCGGGATTGCGGCCCGAGAGATGGCGCTGAAGCGCTCGGTGGAAATGCGCTACGTAGGCCAATTTCACGAAGTGGAAGTAGCCGGGGCGCCGTTAGGAAGGATCGGCCCGGAAGAGCTAAAGAAAATCGTCGAGGGCTTTCACCACCGCCATAAAGAGCTTTTTACCTTTAATATGCCTGAACGCGAGGTTGAGTTCTTGAACCTCCGTCTCAAAGCCACCGCGCGCCAGGAACCCTTAAGGTTAGGTGAAATCCCTCGGGCCACCCGGGATTTGAATTCAACCATGAAGCGCCGCCGTCCTGTTCTGTGGAGTCTGGAGAAGGGCTTCGAAGAAACCTCCGTCTTCGATGGGACAAAGCTGGCTGCCGGGAACACGATCCCCGGGCCGGCGATTATTGAGGAATCGGCGACCACCGTGGTTATTCCCGGGTCTTACGTATGCATGGTGGACAACGTGAAGAACTACATCCTTACCCGGAGGTAAACGCCAATGGCTGCTGCCCGAGTGAACCCTCTGACCTTATCTACTGTTTGGCATTCCTTGCAGAGTATCTGTAAAGAGATGCGCCATGTGGTGGATCGCACCTCCCAAAACTATCTGATCGCGCAGCTCCACGATGTCTCTATGGGGATCTGGGATGCCCGGGCTCGTACGGTGGCCGTCCCTATCGGCCTTTCGGTGCAATACCTCGGAGGCAAACTCGCCGTGGAATATGTCCTCAACAAGTTTAAAGGGAATTTAAATCCCGGGGACATGATTCTGGTCAACGATCCTTACCACGGCCACTGCTGCCACCTGCCGGATTGGGGCTTTTTTCGCCCCATATTTTACCAAGGTGAACTGTTGTTTTTCACTATGTGTCGGGCGCACCAAATGGACACCGGCGGCTCTTATCCGGGAGGATATTTCCCCAACGCCTATGACATCCATGCGGAGGGCCTCTGCATCCCCGGAACCAAAGTGATGGAGGCAGATAGAGAACGGGAAGATGTGATGGAGTTGATCCTGAACAACGTGCGCTGGCCCCAAGGAGTGCGGATCGACAACTACGCCCAGATCGCCGCCACCCGGATATGCGAGCGGCGGATCATCTCGCTCCTCAACAAATATGGGA
>MGRY01000112.1 GCA_001799045.1 Deltaproteobacteria bacterium RIFCSPLOWO2_02_56_12
TTATCTCGCCTAAGGCAGTTTCCAGCTCGTCTCCGTAGTGGTCCAGATGGGCGTGGGCATCGATCAGCATAGAACTTATTTAGCTCCAAAGCGGGCAAATGAAAAGTCGAAAAACTTTAGATTGGGCTGTTTTTTCTCTTGTCATCTCTCCTGCAGATGGCCTAGAATTCACGGGAAAAGATGGCCCGAAGAGGGTTTAAAAACTTAAGGTATTAATTTAGCACCGTCAGTAGGAGGAGAGAACAATGGCTCAGTACCGTATTATTGATGCAGACGGGCACGTCATGGAGCTGGACAGCGAGCTCAGGGAATTTATCGGGCCGCCCTACAACAACCTGGAATGGCACCAAAGCTACTCGTTCTGGCCCGGCCTCACTATGGACGGCTACCTGCGCTCTCTGCGCAAGCCCGGCGGTTGGGCGGGCGGTGGAACCGGTCCCAGCGCAAAAGATTGGCTTTCGTTCCTCGACAAGAACGGCATCGAGCTGACGGTTCTTTATCCGACGCAGGGTCTCACCCACGCCGCCATTCAAGATAAAGATTGGGCCATCTGCCTGGCGCGCGCTTACAACGACTGGCTTTACAACAAATTCATGGCGGTAAGCCCCCGGCTGGTGGGCGTGGCCCTCTTACCGGTCCAGGACTTGGCGGAGGCGGTCAAAGAGTTGCGCCGCTGCGTGAATGAACTCGGCATGGTCGGCGCCGTTCTTCCCGCCGTCGCGCCGGGCGGCAGGCTCTACAGCGGCCCGGAGTTTTATCCCCTGTGGGAGGAAGCGCAGAAGCTGGACGTTCCCGTCTCGACCCATGGCGGCTTGAGCATGCCGTCGCTGGGTCTGGATTGCGCGGCGAACTTCACTGTAGGCCATACGCTCGAGCATCCCTTCGCGCAGATGCGCCAATTCGTCAGCATGATGTTCGAAGGGGTCTTTGAATCGTTTCCGAGCTTTCGCTTCGGCTGCATCGAATGCGGCGTCGGCTGGGTGCCCTATATGATGGACCGGATGGATGAAGAGCAGGAGCGGAAGGGCCACTACTCGCCGCGCTGTAAGTTAAAGCCCAGCGAGTATATAAAAAAGGGCAATATCTTTTTCGCCGTCGAGGTCGAGGAATCGGCGCTCCCTCTGGCCGCTCAAGTCGCGAATCCAAACGCGCTCCTCTGGGCATCCGACTACCCTCATGAACGGGATCAACGGGACTTCAGTCACGACATTCCGAGTTTGATCAATCGCAAGGACGTGAGCGACGAGCTGAAGCGCAAGATTTTATGGGACAATCCGTTGCGTTTTTACCCGCGATTGCGCGCGCGGATCGAACAGGGTGCAGCCCCGTACGCTAATTTTGCCCGGGGCAAGAGGGCAGTGACATGACGGAGCCCAATCTCATCGGCGGGCTGATCGGCGGCGGGCTCATCGGCCTTGCCAGCCTGCTCTTGCTCGCCGTCAATGGTCGCATCGCGGGCATATCCGGGATATTAAGCGGCCTCGTGACCGGCGGCATGCCGGGCGACCGCCTGTGGCGCAGCGCGTTTCTGGCCGGCCTTGTTGCCGGGGCCGGGGCGTACGCGCTGGTCCGGGGTGGCCTGCCGCTGCACTTTCAAGCGCAAGGTTTATGGCTGATCCTCGCCGGCTTGCTGGTGGGATTCGGCACCCGGATCAGCTCCGGCTGCACCTCCGGCCACGGAGTTTGCGGGCTGGCGCGGCGCTCGCCCCGTTCCTTGTTAGCCACCATGACTTTCATCTTTGTGGCCGTGATCACCGTCTTTCTTTACCGTCATGTTTTCCGATGAAGACTGTTGCTAGCTCATTGTTGAGCGGATTTATTTTCGGCCTCGGACTCGCCGTTTCGCAGATGATCGATCCGGCGCGGGTCATCGGCTTCCTGGATGTGGCCGGCCGATGGGATGCCACGCTGCTGTTTGTGATGGGCGGCGCGCTGGCCGTGACCGTGCCCGGCTTTCCTGTGATTCTCAGCCGGCCGCACCCGCTGCTTGCGCCGAAATTCAGCCTGCCCGCTAAGACCGAGATCGACCGACCGTTGATTATCGGCGCTGCCATTTTCGGCGTCGGTTGGGGCTTGGCCGGATTCTGTCCGGGTCCCGCGCTCGCCGCTCTGGCCTCGCTCTCGCCGTCCGTGGTTCTGTTCGTGGCGGCGATGATTGCCGGCCAGTGGCTGGCGTCGCGAGTTGAATTGCGCTCGCGTGGGGCGTCACAAACCGTCTGTGATGATGGCGGGCAATTATAATGGTCCGCCCCACGCTTGAATGAGAAGCCTGGCTATCAAGAAGAGCTGATAGGCTGCATATCGAGGGCGGTTTTTTCTCTTGCCATCTCTCTGGCACCTGGCTTAGAATTCCCATAAACTATGGCCCGAATAAGGAGGTGCAACCATGCCGTATTCTGTTCGTAAAGTAGACGTGTGGGTGGGAGAGATCGATGACCGCCCGGGCGGACTGGCGGAAAAATTGGAAAGCCTGGCTAAAGCCGGAGCGAGCCTCGAGTTTATTATCTCCCGCCGCACTCCTGGAAATCCCGATAAAGGGGTCGTTTTCCTTACGCCGATCAAAGGGACTAAACAACAGCGCGCCGCAAGCGCGGCCGGGCTCAATACCACTAACAGTCTGCATTCGGTCCGCGTAGAAGGCCCGGACCGTCCGGGACTGGGCATTAAAATGACCCGCGCGCTCGCCGACGCCGGCATCAATCTGCGCGGCCTCTCCGCAGCCGCCCTCGGGCGAAGAAGCGTGAGCTATTTTGCTTTCGACAACGCCGACGACGCGGCCAATGCCATCAAGCTTTTGAAGAAGGCTCTGAAGTAACGAAGTCCAGACCGTTGAAAAAGGCTCATTTGCTTCGTTGCGCTCCGGGTCGTTCGCTCCGACGTACTGCATAAGTACGCCTCCGCTCACGAGTTCCTCGCGCGCCTCGCATCTGAGACCTTTTTGACCGGCCTGAAGACAGGCTTTTTCAACACCGTAGAAAAGGGAGCATATTTTAGGTGGCCATCCAAGCTTCAATCGAGCGTATTGAGCGGTCAATATTGTTGATCCGCGGCCACAAAGTGATGCTGGACGTGGTTCTAGCTGAACTCTATGGTGTGCCAGCAAAAGTTCTCAACCAGGCGGTAAAGCGAAATAAAGATCGGTTTCCTTCTGATTTTATGTTCCAGCTAACGGATGAAGAATTCTATTCTTTAAGGTCACAAATTGTGACCTTAGAAACCGGTCGTGGACGACATCGGAAGTATCTTCCTTACGCGTTTACTGAACAGGGCGTCGCCATGCTCTCCAGCGTCCTACGGAGCAAGCGTGCGGTACGGGTCAATGTGGAGATTGTGCGCGCTTTTGTCCGCCTCCGGGAGGTCCTGGCGACTCATAAAGATCTCGCAAGAAAGCTTGAGGCACTGGAGAAAAAATATGATTCTCAGTTCAGGGTGGTCTTTGACGCCATTCGCCAGCTTATGGCCCCGCCGGAGCCCAGGAAACGGAAGATCGGGTTTTTGGTGAGGGAAAGGGCAGCCCGATACCGCAGGGGATATAAATGGCCGGTGCTCGGGTCACGAAAGATTGTTTAGATTGTCGTGTCTGACGCGGACGGTAGCCGGACGGTACTACGTGGGGAATAGGCTCATCTAAAGCCCATGGAACAGTTGCGGATATCGGGCAAAGATCTCGGGGCCGTTGCCCTTGCCGATTTCTGCGCGCGTTGCTTTTGGATTCAACGGAAAGCCCCTGCCGGGCTGCCGTTTCAAATTTTCCCTGGAATCTTCAGCTCCATCGATTCGTACAGCAAGAACACGGTTCACACATGGTTCGACCGCCATGGAAGCCCGCCGCCATGGCTCTCAGAGCTTGGCGACGTCGTCGGCTATATCGAGCCGCCGCACTACTCGAAGTTTTCGACCGTGGATCAAGCGACCAACATCTTACTGACCGGCGCGCCGGATGCGCTGTTCAAATTGAGCGATGGTTCGCTTTTGATTGGCGACTACAAGACGGCGAAATTCACACAGGCACAGGATAGGCTCCTTCCCGTGTATCGGACCCAGCTCAACGCTTACGCCGTCATTGCAGAGGCAAGGGGCTTGGGACGCGTCTCCCGCCTGGCTCTGATCTATACGGAACCTGACACGGACCGGAGCGTGGCTGCAACGGACGGGGTTCACCGGCCAGACGGCTTTATCATGGGATTCTCCGCCCATGTCCTACCTGTCAATGTTGACGCAACAACCATCCCGCCGCTTCTCAAGCGCGTGCGCGAGTTGCTTGATTCGTCTACCCCACCGCGCGGCCGATCCGGTTGCAAAGACTGCCGGAAACTTGAGGGGCTCGTAGGTCTAATGGGCGCGAGGTCTGGTACCTAACAAGAATGGGAAAAGGTGAGCGGCACTTGGATCAGCAAAAATTATCTAGATTGCCGTGCCTGATCCCGGAAAGGTCCGCGATAACGGGTCTATGGAAAATACTCTAAGCGCTAAGCACATTGCGAGCAATGACGTTCTCATCGGATACCTGGACTTATGTGGTACAAAAGTTGTTTACACAACTCTTAAGTTAGAAGAACAGCTAGAGCGGGTTATCGTCGCGGTTTCCAATGCCTGGATAGAACTATCCAATGTGTTCGGTACAGGTCAGCAGTCGCTCTATGTCCATATGTTTGCTGATTCGCTTGTGGTTGCCCAGCGGGACAAAAAAGCCCCGGACGATTGCCTAAATAAGTTGGTCGAATACTTTGTGTCTGTCCAGTTTAAAATGCTTCAAAAGAGCCAATTCCATAAGATCCCGATTCTCAGTCGCTGTATGGTAAAGAAAGGCAGGTATTATGGGGTTTTATTTGAACAGTTGGGATCCAAACTAGATGACATTATTTTGAATTTTAGCCTTGTAGGTGGCCCCACTGTCGTCGAGATGAACAAATTGCTAGAGGGTTTGCCAGTCGGAGTGTATATCGATCAGTCCCTTGCCTCCCAATATGCTGATCCCAGCAGGCTTGTCCCGGTGGAGGGGGAGCAGCTGGCATTTGTGAAGCCACCAGAGACCTTTATTTCCTTCGAAAGATTATTCGGGAACCATGACTTTGATACGTGGATCGACGAAATGATTGACCGATCAAACAGTGACCAGGAATTCAAAAATAAACTCAAACCCTGGGCGGATGCAATACAAAACAGATCGACTTCAATTCAACGAGTATCACACTCTTGTTAAGTTGACGTAAAGAGGCATAACGGGGCATAAGACGGGACGGGTCTGGCAATCACATATTGTTGTAATGCAACACCCGCTCCCAGGACGCTCGACGACCCCATAACGTTGTGCAATAAGTGGGGGGCAATGGCTGGCTCCGTTGCGAGGGGAGCCTGATTAACTTTAATATTCAGCTAATAATAGCTGCATTATGGCTTCTAATCTGGACAAATTCCGTAAGGATCTCGAAAAGCTTATAAAGACTGCCGATCAGCTGTATTTTACGATGGCCTATGATCTCGACCTCCTCAATGAAGACGCTAAGAAGGAAGTCGAAAAGATCCGAATAAGTAATTTCAAAGGGGCCTACGAAAAGTGGTATACGGAAGCCCTATACGTTGTAAAGCAAATCCTGCCTGAGCGACTAGATGATTTTGTCAAATTATACAAAAACGACAAGCGCAAAGAAGTTGACTACTCGACCTATA
>MGRY01000113.1 GCA_001799045.1 Deltaproteobacteria bacterium RIFCSPLOWO2_02_56_12
AGATCGCAATCCTCTATTCTCCATCCTCTATCCTCAATCCCGCGATCCTCAATGTGCCTGCTGTTTGCTAATCGCTACCTGCTGCCTGATGCCTATTGCCTTCTAGGTTTTATATGCGGAGTTGATCCTGACGTAATCGTAGCTCAAATCGGAGGTCCAGACAGAAGCTGAGCCTTCTCCCTGATGCAGATGAATTTTTAATCGAAACGAAGGGCGGCTCAAAACACGGGCCGCCTTTTTTTCTCTGGATGCCATCCCTACGCCCCTCTTCACCACCGTAACCCCATTGAAGGCAACGTCGATCCGCTCGGGCCGGATCGGAACGCCCGCATATCCGATGGCGGCCATGATGCGGCCGAAATTCGGGTCGGAGCCGAAAAATGCGGTTTTCACTAGTTTGGAATTGGCCACGGTGAAGGCGACCCTTTTGGCCTGGGCCACAGAACGGGCGCCCTCGACAAGAACCTCAACGACCTTGGTCCCGCCCTCCCCGTCCTCAACAAGCTTCAAGGCCAAATCCTTCATTACGGCCTCAGACGCCTTGCTCAGCGCCTTCTCCTCCCGGCTACCGCGTCGCACGGGGGAGTTGCCGCAAGCGCCGTTGGCCAGAAACAGCACCGTATCGTTCGTGCTCATATCGCCGTCCACGGTAACACAATGGAAGGTCTGATCGGCCGAGCGCTTTAGGATCGCGCGCAGGCAATCCCGCCCGACGGCGGCATCGGTAAAAATGTAGGCAAGCATCGTGGCCATATGAGGCGCTATCATCCCGGCGCCTTTAACCATCCCGGCAACGACCGCCCTCTTTCCATTCAAGCGGCATGTCCGTGAGGCGATCTTGACAAAACGATCCGTGGTGAGGATCGCGTCCGCCGCGGCGGCGAAGGAATCCATTGACAGGACGCGCGCCGCTTTTCTAATGCCATCTTTGATTTTCTCCATGGGCAGCGGCACACCGATCAACCCGGTGGAAGAAGGAAGGATAAGTCCCGGAGCGATCTTCAAACGATTTGCCGCCGCGCGGCACATCGCCTCGGCGTCTCGAACTCCCCTGGCGCCGGTGCACGCGTTGGCGTTACCGCTGTTGACGACCACCGCCTGGATGAATCCCCGCCTCATCCGCCTCATCCCGACGAGCACGGGCGCGGCCTTGACCCTGTTGGTGGTGAAAAGCGCCGCGGCCGTGGCCGGCCGTTCCGAAACGATCAAGGCGAGATCCTTTTTCCTGCTCTTCTTGATGCCGCAGGCGACACCGGCGAATTTGAAACCGGGTATTCTGATGTTAGCCATCGATGTGGAAATAAAAATAGAGGATCGAGGATTGAGGATGGAGGATCGCGATCCTCGATCTTCTATCTTCAATCCTCAGCGGCGTCATTTGCCGCAGCATCGCTTGTATTTCTTCCCGCTACCGCAGGAACAAGGATCATTCCTTCCCACCTTGCTCCCCTCCCGTTTGACCGGAGCGACCCGCGCCGGTTCTCCTCCATCTCCCCCGTGACTCAAAACCATCTTTTGCGGGCGACGCTGAACCTCCATCTCCTCTAAAACCCCCTCCCGGGCCACCTCAACGGTAAAGAGCTTCTGCACGACATCCACTTGAATCTGGTGGATCATCTCTTCGAACATCTCGAATCCCTCTTTCTGGTATTCCTGCAGAGGGTTTTTCTGACCGTAGCCGCGCAGCCCTATTCCCTCTTTCAAATGGTCCATATTGAGCAGATGGTCTTTCCACAGGCTATCGATGGTCTGGAGCATGATGATCTTTTCCAGCTGCCGGAGCATCGGAGGAGTGAACCGCTCCTCCTTTTTGTCGTAAGTCAGGCCGACCTTCTCCAGTACGATTTCCCGCAGCTTCTCGACGGTCAGCTGCTCCTGCTCCTCCGAACTGAGCTCCAGCCGGAAATTGCATCGATGGTACAGGAGTTCGCGCAGCCCGCTTAAGTCCCATTCCGCCGGATGGAGATTCTTGTCCCCGTAGCGCTCGACCGCCTCTTCGGCCAGTCCGCGCGCCATCTCGAGGACTTCCTCTTTCAGGTTCTCCCCTGCAAGGACCTCTCTCCTCTGGTGATAAATCACCTCCCGCTGTTTGTTCATGACGTCGTCGTATTCCAGGAGGTGTTTGCGGATATCGAAGTTGTGGGCCTCGACCTTTTTCTGGGCGTTCTCGATCGCCCGGGTCACCAGGCGATGCTCGATCGGCACACCCTCTTCCATCCCCAAGCGGTTCATGATGCCCTGAATCCGATCCGCGCCAAAGATGCGCATGAGATCATCTTCGAGTGAAAGATAAAAGCGGGAGGAGCCGGGATCGCCCTGGCGTCCGGACCGGCCGCGCAGCTGGTTGTCGATCCGCCGGCTCTCGTGCCGTTCTGTCCCGATGATGTGGAGTCCCCCGGCGACAAGGACTTTTTCTCTTTCCTCAGCGCAAGTCTGTCCGTAGCCCTTCAGGATTTCTTCGTATCTCTGGCGGTAGGCATCCGGCGCCTTCTCCAACTGCTCCCGGATCTTTTCGACGACCCGGGTATACTCCTGCCTCTTCGCCTCATAATTTTTCTGCGCCTGACGAAGGGCTTCTTCATAGGGGATGCGCAGTTCCTCGCAGCGCGCCTCCGCCTCTTCATAGGCCCGGCGGGCCCCTTCGTACTCAGCCACCGTCGCCGCATGCTCTCCCCGGGACAAGACCAAACTGGTGACCCAGAATTCGTAATCGTTGATCCGCTGCTCGTAGATTCGCCTGGCCTCGTCCAAGAGCTCCATGAGCCCCTGTCTCTCTCCGTCTCCCCGCTGCCAGCGTTCCAGATGGCCGCTGAAGGCCTGGCGGGCCTCTTCAAAGGCGCGCCCCGATTCGGAAACTTCCGCCTCCGCAGCGCCGGACAGCGAGGCCTCCAGGCTCTCTTTGACTTGCAGATAGCGCTCCGGAATGGCGCGCAGCTCATGCAGCGTCTCGATCAACTCGCTGGTCGAGAGCTCCTCGTACTCTTGCCGCAGTTCCCGGAACGGGGACAGCTCCCTTAAGAGCCGCTGGATTTCCGTCGTCTTTTTGAGGGCATCGCCGCGCTTCTGCGCGTAAATTTCCCCTTCCTTGCGGTAACGCGCCTCAACGCGCTGCACCTCTTCTTCGTATTTTTCCTTGAGCTCTCTCAGCGTATCCTCGTATCGCGTGGCCCCTTGCAGAGGCAGCTTGCTGGCCCGGCTGATCCATTCGTTCTCCATGTCCGAGCGGGCCAGGAACTCCGGGTTGCCGCCGAGCAGGATGTCGGTGCCTCGTCCGGCCATGTTGGTGGCGATGGTCACGCCCGCAAACCTGCCGGCCTGAGCGATGATGCTCGCCTCGGCTTCGTGATTCACGGCATTCAACACGTTGTGTCTGACCCCGTTTTTCTTGAGCATGCGTGAAAGGCGCTCGGATTTGGCCACCGAGGTGGTGCCGACCAAGACAGGCTGCCCCTTTTCATGGCAGCTCTCGATCTCTTCCACCGCCGCATTGAATTTCTCTTCTTCGCTGCGATAGACCATATCGGGATTGTCCTTGCGGATCATTTTCCTGTGCGTCGGGATGACCAAGACGTCCAGCTTGTAGATCTTCTTGAACTCCGTCGCCTCCGTGTCGGCGGTGCCGGTCATGCCGGCGAGCTTCTTGTACATGCGGAAATAATTTTGGATCGTAATCGTAGCGAGGGTCTGGTTCTCCTCGCGGATGTGCACGCCCTCTCTGGCCTCGATCGCCTGATGGAGGCCGTCGGACCAGCGCCTTCCGGGCATGAGCCGGCCGGTGAATTCGTCGACGATGATCACCTCGCCGTCCTTGATCACGTAATCGACGTCGCGTTTGAAAAGCGCGTGGGCCTTCAGCGCCTGATGAACGTGGTGCAGGGTGTCGATCTGGCGCGGATCGTAGAGATTGTGGATGTTGAGCAGCCGCTCGACCTTGGCCACCCCGGTCTCGGTCAGCGTAACCGTCCGGCTCTTTTCGTCGACCGTATAGTCGCCCTGCGCCTCGATCTCGGCGCGCTTTTCCTGCGCGGCATCCCCCTGAATGACCGCGCCGCGCTGCAGCTTGGGAATAATCCGATCGATGATGTAGTACTTGTCGGTCGATTCCTCCGCCGAACCCGAGATGATCAGCGGGGTTCTGGCCTCGTCGATCAGAATATTGTCGACCTCGTCCACGATCGCGAAATTCAGATCCCGCTGGACATATTCCTCCAGGGAAAACTTCATGTTGTCGCGCAGATAATCGAAGCCGAATTCGTTGTTGGTCCCGTAGGTGATATCCGCGAGATAGGCCTCTTTGCGCGAGATGGGCCGGAGATTCAGATAGCGGTAATCCTTGGTGATGTAAGCGGGGTCGAAGAGATAGCTCGCCTCATGGACGATGGAGGCCACGGAAAGACCCAGCAGGTGGTAAATCGGTCCCATCCATTGGACATCTCTACGCGCGAGATAGTCGTTGACCGTGATGAGATGAACTCCATCTCCTGCAAGGGCGTTCAGATAGAACGGGAGCGTGGCCACCAGGGTCTTGCCCTCGCCGGTCTTCATCTCGGCGATCTTGCCCTCATGCAGGACTACGCCGCCGATGAGCTGGGCGTCAAAATGGCGCAGGCCTATGGTTCGCCTGGATGCCTCGCGCACCGCGGCAAAGGCCTCCGGCAAGATGTCATCGAGAACTTTGGCTACGGCCTGACGCAATTCTTTCTCGATTTCTCCCGCCTCAGTCTTCAGCTCCTCCCGCCTTTCCCCGGTTGCTGCCGCAGCCTGGGTATGGTTCTCTTCGAGCGCGGCGCGGCAGGCCGCGGTCGCCTCCTGAATCCTCTTCTTAAACTCGTCGGTCTTGGCCCTTAGCCCCGCATTCGCGAGCTTTTCGTATTGGGGTTCGAGGGCGTTGATTTTTTCGACCAGCGGCTGTATGCGCCGGATTTCGCGCTCGTTCTTCGTGCCGACGATTTTTTTAATTAAGTTAAGCATAAAACTTACGGGCGAAAGGCTTGAGCCGAGAGGCGTGAGTAAGAATCTCCTACTGTCGCCTGTTGCCTCATGGCTGTTGCCTTCTCAGTAAAATACACGATTAGGGATAGGTGATACAAGACACCAAGCCGTCAACCACAAGTCTTCTCCCCTTGACAGCCGCAGCCTAAAATTGGAAAACAGGCTTATAGCAAGCTATTCCGATCACCGGATCTGGTCACACCGTGAGGTTGATTGCATTAGCGCGGACTGGATTGAGCCCGCCGGGTTTTTTGTTTTTGAGAGGATTGGGAGGATAAGGAAGGAGACTATGATAACGTCAAAACGGCTAAAGCTGAGCCTCTCTGCGATAGCTGCCGTATTGCTCGGCGGAATTCTCTCTCTGCCGGTCGAGAGCTTCGCGTCAGTTACGGATGTCATTCTAACCGGCCTTCCGCCCAACACGACGATAAGTCTCACCAACGAAGAGACGAAAGAGAAAGTCGAGCAGAAGACCGACGAGCGGGGCTTCGTCGTC
>MGRY01000114.1 GCA_001799045.1 Deltaproteobacteria bacterium RIFCSPLOWO2_02_56_12
GACCTCGTAAGATATTTGAAAGGGTAAAGGGAAGGCAGATTGAAGATTTCCCAGGGAATCCTGAAAAACGTAGGGAATCCTCCCTGAGACGGCGACGGGCCCGCTCAGGGTGAAAAAGGCGGCCGATCCCGAAGGTTCCAGCGTGATCCGTTGGCGCACGAGCAATGCCGTATTCGATACCGGCTCACCCACTAGATAGGATTCCCCTCGTCGCTTCAATGGAGTGGTGTCGCTGCTGCTTTTCTGCCATTTGCGCCCGTCAAAAAAGTCCAACGCAACCCCCCGCCAGTAAAACTCTCCGCGCTGGGGCGCCCGCGGTTCCATGCTTACGCGCATAGCCACCGCGTTGTTTTTCTGGATTTCCGCGACCTCTCCCAAGGCCAGATGATCGGAGAAGCCGGTTACCGCCGAACCGGTGGCCCACGAATTGCCGAAAAAACCCGTGCCCAGGCGGGGAAAGGATACAAAGAAAAATAGGGTGAGGAGCAGCAGGATCACATTGAGGCCTCCCACCAGACGAAAGAGGGACCAGCTAAGCAGACGAGATTCCAGATCAGGGATCTTGCCTGCGCTCTCGGTCGCGGTCTTAAGATGGAAGAGCACCAGCACCCAAGGCGCCGCAAAGAGATAGCAGACAAAGATCGCGGCAAAGGATACCTCAACGCTTAGCGCGGCGGCCGCGAGCAGGCTAAAAAAGGACAGGAGGTAGAGCTGAAGCCAGTCGCGCCCTTTTTTGGGCGCAAGGAGTTTTACCGCCTGTAGGGCCAGGAGGAAGTGGACCAGCTCCTGGAGCGGAGGGGCCTGTAGGACGAAGATGGGGAAAAGGGTGAGCACAAAAACCGCGAGCATCGCAATGTTCGCGGCGATTTCGGGCAAAAACCCCTTTCGGGTTCTTGCCTCGCCTAGGGCTCCGAGCACCAGGCAGGCCGCGGCAAGCAACAGGTAAGGCGAGGAAAGCTCCTCCGTTAGAAAGAGGCCGGCAAGACCGAGAAAGACCAGCAGATAAGAGGAGAGGAAAAAGACCAAATAAAAATTCATACCCGAACCACTTCACATTGGGGTAGAGACGGCGGTGGGGGAAGCTCCCCCTGAAGAAAGATCCCCCCTCCCTCCCTCATTGTCCTGGACCGCCAGCTATCAAATCCGTCCCCGATCGCCTTTGCGGATGGGGAGATAAGAGCCAGGTGACGAAGGGCAGAGATCATTTCTTCGCTGCCGGCCGTCGGTTGAAAATGGCCCTCCCAGGTGGCGAAGGTTACGGCCACCCCATTATTGATCATAAGCCGCAAGAGACTCGCAGCCGTTTCTACTGCCTGCTCGAACCTTTCCCCTTCGTTTCCTCTGTTATCGAAGAAAATCGGCCGTGGATACTCAACCTCCTCGACAAACTCTTTGACCATCAGTTGCCCCGTCCGGGCCGAGGTGCGCCAGTGGATAAACCGGTGATCGTCCTCATGAAGCGCGGGCCGAAGACCGAGCACCTCTTCTCCCCAGCGCCATTTTTTAGTCCCTATGCGATCCCTTCCCGAAGCCAGGGCGCGCAAGCGCGAGGTCTCTCTAAGGCCCGGATAGGCGATGAGGGTTGCCTCCAGGGGAATGATGCGCACTTTCTCGAAGAGCCCAAAGGGGAATCGGGTTACGAGGTGCGCGGGACCGAACCGGTGTAGCCCTCTGGTTTCTACCTGAGCAAGATAGGGAAAGCTTCTGGACTCTCCGGGTCCCAGCGATGAGAGGTAGCCGAGTGTGCGGCGGGGGAGGAAATCACCCCCATCGCTGACCGTCAGGGCATAGGAGATTTTACGGCGATGAGGATTGCGCACTTCCAGGATGACGGCAAAGGGCACGCGGGCGGTGATCTCAGGAGGCAGACGGCGGCAAACCTCGATCCCCCGCAGCACCCTTTCCGAGAGGAGCCCCGAGACGATGACGACGCTCAATAGAAGGGCAAAGACAAGATAAAAGAGATTATGGCCCGTATTGACCGCAACCAGACCGATACTCAGGGTCAGAGCGGAGAAGATCCATCCCTCCCGGGTAAAATGGAGACGGCGGCGGGGGTTGAGATAGTGACTGAAGGTTTGCGTGAACGTGCTCACAGAGGAACGGTCACCTCTTCGAGGAGGGCCCGAAGAATCTCCTCAGACCGGTGCGAGGTTGCCGGGCCGCTCTCTACTCCTTTGAGAAGCAGACGGTGGGCCAGCACGGGCACGGCCAGCTCCTTGATGTGGCGCGGCAGCACATAGTCGTATCCTTCCAACAGGGCAAACGCCTGGGCCGCGCGATAGAGCGATTTTGCCGCGCGCGGGCTCCCTCCCAAGGAGATGGCCTCGGAACTGCGGGTGGCGGCAATGATGTCCAAAATATAGTCCACGAGACTGGCCTCCACTCGGACCTTGTCCGTAAACGCCTGCATTTCTACTATCTCTTCTGCGTGCATGACCGGCTTGAGCTGGCGGGGGAAAGGGGCGTCGGTGATCACCTGCCTTTCGGCTTCGCGATCCGGATAGCCTAAAGAGATGCGCATTAGAAAGCGGTCCAGCTGGGATTCCGGCAGCGGAAAGGTCCCGGAGAATTCCGAGGGATTCTGCGTTGCCAGCACCATGAAAGGATGGGGGAGAGGATAGGTGCGGCTATCGAGAGTGACCTGCCCTTCATTCATGGCCTCTAAAAGGGCGCTCTGGGTGCGCGGAGTAGTCCGGTTGATCTCATCCGCCAGCACGATGTGGTGAAAGAGCGGACCCGCCTTGAGGTGAAATTTTTGCTCCACAGCGTCATAAATCATGGTTCCGAGGAGATCGGAGGGGAGCAGGTCGCTGGTAAGCTGGATGCGCTGGAAGGAGCAGTTAAGCGAGCTTGCCAATGCGGAGGCTAGACTGGTTTTCCCCACTCCGGGAACGTCTTCTATAAGGAGATGTCCGCGGGCGAGCAGACAGATCGTAGCCAGCCGAATGGCTTCATCCTTGCCACGGATGATCTGGCCGACATTGGCAACAAGAGCAGCGAGTTTTTCCTGCATCGGGCGACTATGGCTTCAGGGGGAGCATCGTAACGGCTTGAAATTCCGTAGAAAAATCCCAATTCTCTGAGAATTGCCCCATCTCTACTAGGCTCTAGAATAGCATAAAATTCGCTCAAAAGGGAAACGCTTAAGCGGTTTGACAGTAGAAAAGCGCGAGAGTAAGTTGGTCGCCGTCTATTCTTTCAGGAAATAAGGGTATGACCTCCCGAAGAAAGCTGAAACGACTTCTCGCACGTAGGCAGCTCTTGATTGCCCCAGGTGTCTTTGACGGACTCTCCGCTCGTCTGGTGGAGGAGGCGGGTTTCGAGGCGATCTATTTGAGCGGTGGGGCGGTGGCGCGGAGCATGGGAGTACCGGACATCGGTCTTGTGACTATGTCCGAGGTGATCGAGCGGGCGGTGCAGGTGGTCGCCGCTGTTAAAATCCCGGTGATTGCCGATGCGGACACGGGATATGGAAATGCGCTGAATCTAGTGCGGGCTGTGCGCGAGTTCGAGCGTGCCGGCGTGGCGGCGATCCACATCGAAGATCAGGTCACGCCCAAGCGCTGCGGCCACCTGGAGGGCAAGGAGGTTATCTCTCTGGCGGAGATGGAGAAAAAATTGGAGGCCGCCCTGCAGAGCCGGAGCGATCCGGACTTTATAATTATCGGCCGGACCGATTCCCGGGCGGTGCACGGTCTCGACGACGCCATTCAACGGGGCAAATCGTTTGCCAGGCTGGGCGTGGACGCGGTTTTCGTCGAAGCGCCCCAATCAGAAGCTGAGATGGAGACCATCGCCCGCTCGATTCCCGAAGTCCCGCTTATGGTTAATATGTTCAAGGGGGGCAAAACTCCCCTCTTGCCCGCTTCTCGATTAGAGGAGATGGGTTTTCGCATCGCCATCTTCCCTTCCGAGAGCCAGCGCGCGGCGATCTATGCCATGAGGGAGGCCCTCGCCATGCTCAAACGGGATGGCTCCACAGAGGCGATGGATGATCGCCTGGCAACGTTCAAAGAACGAGACCGGATCGTGGGGTTGGAGGAGTGGGAGAAGCTGGAGCGGAAGTATCTTAAGAGTGCTATTGAGAAGGAGCGTCGAAGAGAGGCATGGTGAGGAAACTTAGTGTTGTCCTGATCGCAGGCCTTATGTTGGCGATCTTCGCGCCCGGTTGCTCGCCCCCGGTTTCCTTGGCTCAAACCGCCGTCTCGCTCACAACCATTCAGAAAGGTTCTTATAGCGGAGTCCGTGAACCGCTGCAGATCGTGATCCGAGACCAGCAGGAGTGGGTTGCTTTATGGGCTCGGCATACCTCTATTCGTGATAAATCTCCGCCAGCTCAGGAAATAGATTTCTCGGCTGAAATGGTTGTAGCCCTTTTCCTCGGTCAGAAGAGCACGGGCGGTTACAGCGTGGAGATAACCAGGGCCGGGCTGGATGGATCGAATCTGCGCTTTTATTATCGGGAGCGAAGTCCTACCCCAGGGGCTATGGTCACGCAGGCCTTAACTCAGCCCTACCATCTGGTCAGGCTCTCCAGGTCCGAATCCACTCCTGTCTTTGTCAAACAAAGTCCCTAAGATTGGCCACCACAAGGTGCTTCATATGCTGAGAAGCCTGGAAGAAAGGTTTGCAGTCAGACGGCGCATCTTGCTTCTGGCCGTTTCTCTTTCCGCCCTTTTCTGTTTGGCCGCCGACATCTCTTTAGCCCAAACTCCGCCTCATGTTCCAGGAGAGTTGCTCGTTAGATTTCAGCAGGGGACAAGCCCGCTAGGGAAAGCATCAGCTCATGCAACAGCGCTGTCAACGGCGGTCAGGGAGTTTCAAATCGTCGAGGGTCTCCAGCTCGTGAGATTCCCCGACTGGATGACCATTGAGGAGGCGATCGCGCGCTACTTGAACCATCTGGACGTGCTCTACGCGGAGCCGAACTATATAGTCCAGCGGCTCGTTACGCCGAATGACCCGGACTTCGGTTCTCTCTGGGGTCTCCACAATACGGGACAGTCCAGCGGCACCGAGGATGCGGACATCGATGCGCCTGAGGCGTGGGACATCACCACGGGAAGCAGTGATGTTGTTGTCGCCGTGATCGATTCCGGCATCGACTACAACCACGAGGATCTCTCGGCGAATATGTTCCAGAACAGCGACGATTGTAACAGCAACGGATTGGACGATGATGGCAACGGCTTCGTGGATGATTGTCACGGCATCGACAAAGTGAATGACGATTCTGATCCCATGGACGACAATGACCACGGAACTCACGTGGCCGGCACTATCGGCGCGGTCGGCAATAACGGCGTTGGCGTCGTCGGGGTCAACTGGACTGTAAAGCTCATGGCCTGCAAGTTCCTCGACGCTGGCGGCTCCGGCAGTACCGCTGATGCGATCTCGTGCCTGGAGTATGTAAAGCTCATGAAGGACCGGGGGGTAAACATCGTCGCCACCAACAATAGCTGGGGTGGGGGAAGCTTTTCGCAGGCCTTGTTTGACGCCGTCGAGGCTCATCTTCAACGCGGCATCCT
>MGRY01000115.1 GCA_001799045.1 Deltaproteobacteria bacterium RIFCSPLOWO2_02_56_12
ACTAAAAACTAACAACTCAAAACTCACAATTGGCTGTTCTCTTTTCCGTGCTTTCAACAAGTTTCCCCATCAACCAGCCATTCTCCAACCCGTCGATAGTAACTTCAATCTCATGGTTGATCTGACTCTCGTGAGCGTGAACCAGGACCGGGAGATAGTTGCGGGCATGGCCTCTATACGCTCCGCTCTCCCGGTCCATGGCCTGTTCCACCAGAACGGGGAGCCGGCGGCCGATGAAGCGAAGAGAAAATTCCCTCTTTTTCTTTGCCCCGAGCTCCCGCATCCTCCCGGCCCGTTCTTTTTTAATTCCGTTCGGCACCTGATCGGGCAGGTCCGCGGCCGCCGTCCCGGTCCGCGCCGAGTAGGGAAAGACATGAAAATAAGTCAGCGGTAGAGAAGCAAAGAATTCTATCGAGCGGGAAAAATCGTCTTCGCTCTCGCCGGGAAATCCGACGATGATATCGCTTCCCAGCGCCGCATCCGGTAGGTTCTCTCGCGCCCTTGTAATGATCTCCCGATAGTAGGCCGTGTCGTAGTTCCGCCGCATCTGTTTGAGGATCCTATCCTCCCCTGCCTGGGCGCAGACATGAAGATGAGGGCAGAGGATATCAGACTCGGCCAGGAGGTTAAGCAGGCGGTCCGGCAGCTCGCGCGGGTCCAGCGAGCTCAAGCGCACGCGCGGGATGAGGCGACTCTCGGCAATTCTTTCTAACAGCGCGGTCAGATCCATCTTGGGACTGAGATCCTGCCCGTAGCCACCGAGATGAATGCCGGTCAGGACAACCTCGACAAAGCCCTGTTCTGAAAGCGAGCGGATTTGCCGAACGACCTCTTCGGGCGGGACGCTCCGGCTCAGCCCGCGCGCCGCAGGGATGATGCAATAGGCGCAGGAATAATTACAGCCTTCCTGAATCTTCAAGAAGGCGCGAGTGCGATCGGGGAACTCCTTTGCGCCTAAGACTGAAACTCCGCGCTCCCGTTTTACTTTGCCGACGGATATTTTCGCCTCATGGCGCCGGCGATCCGACTGGTCGACGAATCCCAGCAGATCATCCAGACGGTTCAATCCCACGACAAAATCCACACCCGGCACCTGGGCCACCTGCTCGGGGCTGACCTGGGCATAACAGCCCGTGAGCAGGACCCGCGCCTCAGGACTCAAGCGCTTGGCGCGCCTTACAAGCCGGCGCGCTTCCCAATCCGCCCGGTCCGTCACCGTGCAGGTATTGATAATATAAAAGTCAGCCCTCTCGTCAAAAGTCACCAGAGAGTGCCGTTCTTTCTCCAGGCGCGACAGAATCACCGCCGAGTCGTATTGATTGATCTTGCAGCCGAGAGTGGTTATGGCAACGCGCATATCTTCGCTCCGCTCAAATCTTCGCTGTGCTCAGAATCTCATATCCGCTACGCGGAATCTCAAATTTCAGATCTCAAATAATTTGCAATTTTAAATTTGAAATTTGAGATGGGCCATCGCGCTTTAGGCGCGAATGGCCCTTTCGATCCATCCCCCACCCAGGAGCCGCTCGCCCCGGTAAAAGACCGCTGCCTGGCCGGGAGTAACGGAGGAAAAACTCTCTTCAAGACGGACCTCATATTTGCCGTCCCCTTTGGCGCGCACCAGACATGGAACTGACGGTGCGCGGTAGCGGAGCTGGACTTCGCTCGGGATCTCTTCTTTCTCGGGTGGCTCGATCCAGTTAACGGAATGAGTGACCAGTCCTTTACAGGCGAGGTCGTCTTTTTTCCCCACGACTACCCGCCGCTGATCCTCATCGATTTCAAGCACGTAAAGCGGCTGGGCGGCCGAAAGGCCCAATCCCCTTCTCTGCCCAACGGTCAGCCGGTGAATTCCCTGGTGGTGGCCCAACACCTTTCCCGACCGGTCGACGATTTCCCCGCCACGGAGATCATCCTCTTCAGCTAAAGATTCCACCAGAGTCTTATAATCGCCGAAACAGATGTCCTGGCTCTCAGGGCGATCGGCAACGGGGAGCCCAAGGCGCCGGGCATTTTGACGCACCTCCGCCTTCACCAAGTCGCCCAGGGGGAAGAGGGTATGGGCCAACTGCTTCTGGGAAAGGGCGAAGAGAAAGTAGGACTGGTCTTTTTTTCTGTCGGCGCCGCGCAGAAGAGAGGTATTCCCGGCACGATCACGGAGCAGGCGGGCGTAATGCCCTGTCGCTACAAACTCCGCCCCCTCCGTCTTTGCCCACTCCAGGAGGATGCCGAGCTTAAAATCGCGATTGCATGCGACACACGGGTTGGGCGTGCGGCCCTGGAGGTAGCTCCGGGCAAAGGGCCTGACCACAGACTTCACAAACTGGGATCGCAGGTCCAGGATGGTGTGAGGTATGCCGAGAAGCCCTGCGACTGTCCTTGCCCCGAGATAGTCCGAGCAATTTTGCGGCTCCTGACGCTGGCATTCCCATAAACGCAGGGAAACCCCTGCCACTTCGTATCCCTCTTCTACCAGCAGGCCGGCGGTAACAGAGCTATCCACCCCCCCGCTCATGGCGACCACGACCTTTTGTTTGCTGTTGGACATCAGCCTTTGGCGTGCCGGGAGTCCTTATAGAGCTTGTAATCAATGCTATCGACCAACGCCTGCCAACTCGCCTCGATCACATTTTGGGAGACGCCTACGGTTCCCCACCGATCCTTCTTATCTCCCGACTCGATCAATACCCGCACTGAGGCGCCGGTACCCTCTCCTGAGGAGAGCACGCGGACTTTATAATCCAGCAGCTCCATTTCTTCGAGAGAAGGATAGAATTTGGTTAATGCCCTGCGCAGCGCCTGGTCCAGAGCGTTTACCGGGCCGTTGCCCATCGCCGCCGCATGTTCCATGACCCCTTCCACCTCCACCATAATGGTCGCCTCTGAGATCGGCGGCTCACCCTCTTTTCTCTTCTCATCGATCACCCGAAAGCCGACGAGCCGGAAATTTTTTTTCTTTCTCCCCAGGGCCTCCTGGATCAACAGCTCGAAGGATGCCTCGGAGGCCTCGAACTCATACCCCTGGCTCTCGAGATCTTTGATGCGCCGCAGAATCTCCTGCACCGCGTGATCATCGCCCTTAAGATCAATCCCGAACTCCTTGGCCTTATAAATAATATTGCTCCGCCCGGACAGGTCCGAGATCAACACTCTCTGGCGGTTGCCCACCAACTCGGGATCGATGTGTTCGTAGGTTTCGCGGTTCTTTAAGATGCCCGCCACATGCATTCCCCCTTTGTGGGCAAACGCGCTGTCGCCCACATACGGCTGGTGCTTGTTGGGATGGATGTTGGCGAGTTCATAAAAAAAGTGCGAAACCTCGCGTAATTTCTTCAACTGTTCAAGCTCGATGCACTTCTTTCCCAACTTGAGCTGCAGGTTGGGGATCACGGAGCAGAGGTTGAGATTGCCGCACCGCTCGCCGAAGCCGTTGACCGTCCCCTGCACCTGGCGGACGCCCATTTCCACCGCAGCCATGGTATTGGCCACAGCCAGCTCCCCGTCGTTGTGACAGTGAATCCCCAGTTGGGTCTCGACCACACCCTTAAGGTTGGCGATGGCGCGGCGGATATCGCCCGGGAGACGGCCCCCGTTGGTATCGCAGAGGACAATCCAGTCCGCCCCGCCCTCCTCGGCCGCCTTGAGACACTCCAGGGCATACTCCGGGTTTGAGCGGTAGCCGTCAAAAAAGTGTTCCGCGTCAAAAATCACCTCATCCACGCGCCCTTTCATGAAGGCGATGGAATCCGCAATGATTTCCAAATTCGCCTTCTTGCTGATCCTCAAGTCGTCGCGCACATGGAGGTCCCAGGCCTTTCCCACCAGCGTCACGACAGGGGTATCCGCATCGAGCAGGATCTTGAGGTTCAGATCTTGAGAAGGTTTTGCGCTCGGCTTCCGCGTCGTGCCGAAGGATGCGATCCTGGTTTTTTTCAGCTTGAGCTTCTTGACCTGTTTAAAAAAATCCGCATCGCGGGGATTGGAGCCGGGATAGCCCCCCTCGATATAATCGACGCCCAGCTCTTCGAGTTTCGCCGCAATCCGGAGCTTGTCCTCAAGGGTAAAGGAGATATCCTCGGCCTGGCAGCCATCCCTGAGCGTCGTGTCGTAGATCAAAACATCTTTCATAGGTTCCCCTGTTTTTCGATAAACTCCTCATGCAATACTCGAACCGCACGTTCCATCTGCTTTTCACCGATCACCACGGATATTTTAATTTCAGACGTCGAGATCATCTCTATGTTGATCCCCTCCCGCGCAAGGACCCGAAACATCTTCGCGGCTACGCCCGCATGCGTACGCATTCCCACGCCGACGATGGAGACTTTAGCGATATTCGGATCGACCTTGATTCCCTTAGCCTGAATAGCCGAAGCGGTCTTTTCGACCAGGGATATTGCCTTCTTATAATCCGCCTTGGAAACGGTGAAAGTCAAATCTGTGGTGCCGTCCTCGCTGGCGTTCTGAATGATCATATCCACGACGATGTGGGCCTCGGCAATCGGGGAAAAGATCTGCGCCGCGAGCCCCGGGCGGTCCGGCACTTTCAACAAAGTGATTTTAGCCTCATCCTTGTCATAGGTCACGCCGGAAACCAAAACCGAATCCATACTTTTATCCTCCTCTATGACCCATGTCCCTTCCGCCTCACTAAAGCTGGAACGGACATGCACGGGCACGGCAAAGTTTTTGGCCAGCTCTACGGAGCGGATCTGGAGAACCTTGGCGCCGGTGCTGGCCATTTCAATCATCTCTTCATAAGAGATCCGATCTAACTTCCTGGCTTTCGGACAGATGCCGGGATCGGTGGTGAAAACCCCTTCGACATCCGTATAGATCTCGCACACGTTTGCCTGGAGGGCGGCGGCCATAGCCACGGCGCTGGTGTCAGACCCTCCCCGGCCCAACGTCGTGATGTTGTCCTCTTCGTCCACCCCTTGAAACCCGGCCACGACCACAATCTCGCCGGCCTTCAGCGCCCGCTTGATCCGAGTTGAATCGATGCTCTTGATCCGCGCCTTGCCGTAGGCTTTATCGGTCTCGATCCGGACCTGATGCCCCAAGAAGGAGCGCGCCGGCTGTCCCAAATCTTTGATCGCCAAGCTCAGAAGCGAAGAAGAGACCTGCTCTCCGGACGCCAACAGGACATCCCGCTCCCTTTCGTCCGGCAGCTCGGAGATCTGCTGGGCTAACGCTAAAAGTCTGTTCGTTTCCCCAGCCATCGCCGACACTACTACAACCACCTCATTCCCGCGCTGCTTCGCTGCCATTACTTTTTTGGCGACATTTTTAATCCGCTCCACCGTCCCCACGGAGGTGCCGCCGTATTTCTGAACCACCAATGCCATCCCTTACCCCGCCCTTTTCACCTCTCCTATTTCGAATTTCGAAATTCGAATTTCGAATTTTTTAACCTTTTGACCCTTAAACCCGCTATGATTTTGTCATAGCGTTTGCCATGCGCCGTGAACGTCAGCTTTCGCTTGTTGCCATTGGCGTAGGCAAAACTGACATGCAGGTACTCCTCAACCTCTTCTGCCGGCAGATGCTCGAACCATTCGACCGCGCTTACCCCGTCAGAAAAGAGATAGTCCGTGAGATTCAACTC
>MGRY01000116.1 GCA_001799045.1 Deltaproteobacteria bacterium RIFCSPLOWO2_02_56_12
CTGCAGGTGGTTCCTCTCTGGCGGGTTCAGGAACCACTTCAACTTCGGCAGGGGGAGAAACTATGGAAACAGTCTCAAGAGGGGTCTCAATTTCGACGGGAGCCTCCGGGGATTCCGCCTTGGCCGGAATACCTTGGAAAATCACTTCGGAACGGCTCGTACGGCGCCGGATCACATTAACGCGAACCCTTCGCTCTACGATTTTCTCGCGCGCCTGGATCTCCCCCAGGCTCTGATCCTCCGCCGTTACCACGCGATCGGCTACGACTTTCTCTTCACCTACATGGACCTGAGGCTTTGCCGGCGTCGCCAAGGCGGCGCGGATGCGGGCCGCCTCGTCATCTTCAAGCGAACTCTGGGACTTTTTCCCTTTGATCCCCATCTTCTCCAAATGAGCGATGAGATCCTTCGGTTCGATCCCGAGATCCTTGGCTAATGAATGGACTCTTGTTTTTACCATCTTCTATTCCCGGCGCCGATCACGCAAAGTCAAAATCAGTTTTTCTCTAGCCTTGCGGCTGACCTCCGAATGAAAGGCTCGATAGAGGTTCTTTTTCTGCAAAAATGCCCTCCAGCATGCCTCCGTCTTATGGAGATAGCCCCCTCGTCCTTTCTCCAGCCTGTCTACCCGCAGCCCCCCATCGCCCTCAACAACGAGGCGCAAAAGCGCTTCCTGGTCATCCTTAGCGCCACATCCTAGACAGGTCCGTCGAGGACGATGGTCTCGTTTCAATAGCTCTCACCTAAGCTTCCGGATGATCCTTATCCTCAGTCACGTCGCCCTCAGTGGCGGGAGCTTCCGTCGCTGCTTGCGCCGCTGCTTCCGCCGCTGCTTGCGCCAGCGCCTTTTGCTCTTCTTCCTTTCTCCGCTTCTCCGCTACGTACTCCCGGCTGGCTTTATAGATAACCTCGGCCTTCTCAGGGCCGATCCCATCGACGTCGAGAATCGTCTCCAGGTCGGCCTCGGCCAACTCCTCCGCCGATTTGAATCCAGACTGGTACAAGAGTTCGGCAACCATGTCGTTAATGCCGGGGACGGCGCCGAGCGAGATCCGCGCACGGCGGGTCTCCTCATCGGCCTCGGATTCACTGCGGACATCGATCCTCCATCCGGCCAGACGCGACGCCAGACGGACGTTCTGCCCTTTTTTCCCGATGGCCAGAGAGAGCTGGTCATCAGGTACGACAACCTCCATATTGTGTCCCTCGTCGTCGATGATAATCTTTGATACCTTCGCCGGGGCCAGCGCACGACAGACATACTCCGCCTGATCCGCCGTCCAATGGACAATGTCGATTTTTTCTCCCCGCAGCTCCTGAACCACCGCCTGCACCCGCGTCCCCTTCATCCCCACGCAGGACCCCACCGGGTCAACGTCCGGATCCCTGGAGGAGACGGCGATCTTTGCCCGGCCTCCAGGCTCCCGCGCAGCCCCCTTGACCTCGACGATCCCCTCGTAGATCTCCGGAACTTCCTGCTCAAAGAGCTTGGCCAACATGCCTGGGTGGGTGCGCGAAAGAACGATCTGCGGGCCCCTGCTGGTCATCTCCACACTTACGATATAGGCGCGAATCCGATCCCCCTGGCGGTAGCGCTCCCGGGGGACCTGTTCCTTCTCCGGGAGAATCGCATCCGTTCTGCCCAGGTTCACAATAATATTCTTCTTTTCAAAGCGCTGCACAATCCCGTTGACCAGTTGCCCTTCGCGTCCTTTAAACTCGTTGTAGATGATCTCGCGTTCCGCATCGCGGACTCTTTGCACGATGTTTTGCTTCGCCGCCTGGGCGGCAATGCGACCGAACGAGCTGGTATCCAGCTTGCTGAGGAGCTCGTCGCCGACCTCCGCATCGGGGTCGAGCTTTTCTTGCGCCTCTTGCAAGGTAATCTCAACGCTGGAGTCCTTGACCTCCTCAACTACCAGCTTGGCCTCAAAAAGCTCCACCTCCCCGATTTCCGGATTATACTGGGCCTCGATCTTTTTTTGATGGCCGAAGGTCTTCTTGGCGGCCGACACCATGGCATTTTCCAGCGCACTGATTAGAATGGCCTTATCAATGCCTTTCTCTTTACTCACCTGTTCAATGACGCGGTTTAAATCTTGCTGCATCTTTATGTACCCCAATCGTGTTCGTAATTCGCCTTCTCAATGACAGAAAGGGGTATGGTAAACTCGGCCCCTTGCTGCGAGAGGACAATGCCGCCCTCTCGAACCTCTCTGAGAAGCCCCAAAAAAGATCTCCTGCCTTCGATCATCTCCCGGGTCCGAACCCGAACCCTCTTGCCGATAAAACGACGAAAGTGCTCCGGTTTCTTGAGCACCCGGTTGATGCCGGGCGAGGAGACCTCCAATGTATAAAGCCCCTCCACGGCAACTTGGTCATCCAAAAGATCGCTCAGCCGGCGACTGACTCGCGCCAGATCGTCAACGTTCAGGCCTCCCTCTTTATCCAGGTAGACCCGAAGCACTCGACCCCCTCTGCCTCCCTCACTGCGGAACTCAATATCTACGATCTCCATTCCTTCGTCCACCAGCAAGGGAGCCGCCAATTCCCACACCCGCGTTACGGCCGAGTCCACAGCCATGATACCCCCAAAATAAAAAAGCGGGCAAGAGCCCACTTTGAGTGCTAACGCCTAAAGTGTATAGTATTTTTACCATAGATAAAGAGAAAAATGCAAGGGCCGGTTACCCTCTTATGTTTTCTTACCGGGGCTAATTTGGTATCATCTTCTTTCCTGCGGGGTCCCGCCATGAAGATCCAAGAAGAAAAAAGGAATTCCTCTGCCCAAATTTCCTGGGAAAACATCCTTACAAGCCTGGAAGACGGCGTGATTGTTGTGGACCCCCAGGGAAAACTTTCTTTCTTTAACCAGGCCGCCGAGATGATCACCGATCTCTCCGCCTCCCAGATTCTGCAGCAGCCTTTTGCGCGCCTGTTTAAGAGGAATCCCTGGCTGATCGATATGGTGAAGAAAAGCCAATCCCCGCAGCAGAGCAGCATCCGAGGGGAAGGAGATATTTCCACGCAAGGGGGACGTCGGGTTCCGGTAAGCCTCACCGTCTCTCCTCTGCGGGACCGCTATGGCAGGTCTTTGGGGAGCATTGTACTCCTCCGCGACCTGACACACCGCAAAGAGATGGAAGAGGACTTAAAGCGCGCCGATCGTCTGGCGATGCTGGGGACTTTGGCGGCCGGATTGGCGCACGAGATCAAGAATCCCTTGGGCGGGATCAGGGGGGCAGCGCAATTGCTGCGGCGCGAGGCAGACCGGATTCCTGCCATTGCCCAATACACCGACATCATGATCCGGGAAGTAGATCGGGTGAACCTCCTCATCGAGCAGCTCCTGGACCTCTCCCGCCCGGCGAAACTGGATTTAGCCCCTCTAAACATCCACGAGCTCTTGGACGACGTCCTGCTCCTGGAGAGACAGACCGTTCAAGAGCACAAAGTGGTGGTGAAAAAACACTACGATCCCAGTCTGCCCCCCATCCTGGGCGACCGTGCGCGACTCACCCAGGTCTTTCTCAACCTGGTAAAGAACGCACTCCAAGCCATGAAGGGCCAGGGATTCCTGGAGATTACCACGAGGATAGAAACCGACTTCCATATCCGATCGCAAGGCAGGGAGCGTGGAAAATTCATCTGGGTAGATATCGAAGACGATGGGCCGGGGATTAAGGACGAGGATCTCCCCCACATCTTTTCCCCCTTTTTTACCACGAAAAACAGCGGCACAGGACTGGGCCTCGCGATCTGCTACGGGATCGTCAAAGAGCACGGCGGTCTGATCCGGGTAGAGAACCGCGAGGGCAAGGGAGCGAGCTTCAAGGTTTCCTTGCTGGTGGCGGAGCAGAAATAGAAGGTTACAGGGTTGAAGGGTTCAAGAGTTATGGAACAGGGAAAGATCTTAATTGCCGAAGACGAAGAGTCGCTGCGCTGGGTACTTAAGAAGGCCCTCGAGGATGAGGGCTATTGGGTCCAAACGGCCGCTACCGGCGAAGCGGCTCGCGAATACCTAGGCGGGATTCGCTTCGATGTCACTCTCATGGACATCAAGCTCCCGGACGTTGACGGTTTGACGCTCCTCAAGGAAACCAAGGAAGCGGGAATCGATACCGCCATGATTCTCATGACGGCCCAAAGCACCATGCGCAACGCCATCGAGGCCATGAAAAATGGCGCCTATGACTACGTCACCAAGCCCTTTGACCTGGAAGAGGTCCTCGTCCTGGTAAGACGGGCCTTAGAGAGTCGCAAGCTAAGCCGAGACTTCCGTGAGCTTAAGGAGGAGGTCAAAAAGAGATTTGAGCCCGGGGTCAGTATGATCGGCAGCAGCACGGCGATGCAAAAAATTTACAAGACCATCGGGCAGGTAGTAAATTCGGACGCGACGATCCTGATCCAGGGGGAAAGCGGCACAGGTAAAGAACTTGTCGCCAAAACTGTTCATTATAACTCGCCCCGCTGGAATAAGCCCTTCATCGCAGTCCACTGCGCCGCGGTCCCGAGAGAACTCATAGAGAGCGAGCTGTTCGGCCACGAGAAAGGCTCTTTCACCGGCGCCCTCGAGCGGCGGATCGGCAAATTCGAGCTTGCCGAAGGAGGGACGCTCTTTCTCGATGAGGTGGGGGACATCCCGCTGGATGTCCAAACAAAACTGCTGAGAGTGCTGCAGGACCGCGAGTTCAGCCGTGTGGGAGGAAAGGAGCTGCTCAAGGCCGATGTCCGGATCATGGCCGCCACCAACCTGGATTTGGAAAGGGCTGTAAAGGAAAAACGTTTTCGCGAGGATCTCTACTTCCGCCTCAAAGTTATCCCGATCTATCTGCCCCCTTTGAGAGAGCGCAGAGGAGATGTTCCCTTGTTGGTGGGCTACTTTATTGAGAAGATCAATCGAGAGATGGGAACAGAAATCTCCGGGGTTTCCCCCGAGGCCCTGAAGCTCCTCGAAGAACACCCCTGGCAGGGAAATGTCCGAGAGCTTGAAAACATATTGATCCGGGCCGCGGTCCTATCCCCCGGACCGATCCTATTTCCCAGCGATTTCACCCTCCAGAGCAGGCAAGGAGAAAGCCTAACCGAGGTCGACAACCTGTCCCTCGAAGAGATCATCCGCCACAAGCTGGAAGACTACTTCGAGAGGACTAAAGGAGTGGACGTGGATAACCTGTACAATCTCGTGGTGGAAAGGGTGGAGCGGCCTTTGATTGAACTGACGCTGAGAAAGACCCGGGGAAGTCAGATCAAGGCAGCCCAAATCCTCGGCATCAACCGCAATACCCTGCGCAAAAAGATCACCGACCTGCACATCAAACTCAAGAAGGACGATGAATAGAGAAGCCGGCGCTGCCGACCGAGCGCCCTTCCCTTGCCCCCTCTACGCGATTTTCGATCCCAACCAAAGCAGAGGGCGTCCTCTGAGCGCCATCCTGCGGGATCTCCTGGCGGGTGGCGTTGGAATCATCCAGCTTCGAGCCAAGGAGACGGCCGCAAAAGAATTTTTGCGCCTGGCCAGGGAAATGCGCGGGCTTACGCGACCAGCGGGTTGTCTCTTCATCGTCAACGACCGGCTCGACATCGCTCTGGCCGCCGAGGCGGACGGAGTCCACCTGGGACAGGAAGACCTGCCGCTG
>MGRY01000117.1:0-1209 GCA_001799045.1 Deltaproteobacteria bacterium RIFCSPLOWO2_02_56_12
TGGCTAATCTAACCAATCTTTCTCTTTGAGCTTTCTGGGAAGATAGCTCTTGGTCTTGTCCTTGCGACGCGAGGAATCTCAAATGGCAGATTTCAGATCTCAGATATTTGAGATCTAAGATTTGTCACCTGAAATCCCGAAGGGCATACTTCTCGACGGCCAGGTTTTTGGGGCATTGCGAGCTTATCCTTACATTGACAAATGTTACCGTACACGGTAGCATAAACGGCGAATGGGTAAACTCCGCCGGGGCGGGTACATCGAAAGGCCATGCGCCGAAAAGGGTCATTGAGCTTATCGAGGAACTTGAGTCGGAGGGTTTGCTATGAAGATTCGGTCTGTAAGGTTCAATAATAAAAGGAAGGACTTCGAGGTCGGAGCATCCGGCAAGACATACGCTTTTCCTTACGTCAAAGCTACGCCAAGTCCGACATCGGAAGATCCGGTTATCCAGGCGTATGTGGACAAAGAGCTTGGCGGCGAAGGATTCACTTACGAACTTCAATCGGGAAAGACAGGAACCGTCCACGTAGAACAGATATTGGAATACAATCGAGATCCCAATTACATGAGAGATCTCATGCTCTATAAATTGACAGTGGAAGCTCAAAGGCGTATCGCTGGCAGCCCGCTTTCCAAGCGCGAGATCGTTCGGAGGCTAGGTACTTCGGCAACTCAACTGTATCGGCTTCTGGATCAAACTAATTACAAGAAATCACTCGACCAGCTCGTGTCTTTGCTTCAACTCCTGGAGTGCGACGTTGATCTGGTGGTACGGGCGAAGTCCGCATAGTCGAGCTTCCCAACGTCCCCTCTGTCCACTTCGGCTAATCCAACCAATCTTTCTCTTTGAGCTTTCTGGGAAGATAGCTCTTGGTCAGGTACTGAAAGTCCTTGTTAGCGAGGGCGTCCAGCTCCGGCTTGAGGTCCTTGTTTTGTTCTAAATGCAGTCAGGGTATATTGGGGGCGCAAGGGGGATTTATGAAGAGCGCGACGCTGATAGAGTCGTTGGGTATAGTCTTTCTCGCCCTGACAGGGATAGCTTATGCGGCTCAGGGGGACGGCAAGGGAACGGAGACCGCCAAGGCCGTTTTTGCCGGCGGCTGTTTCTGGTCCGTGGAGCTGCTCTTCGACAAGGTGGACGGCGTCGTTTCGACCGTCTCGGGCTTCACCGGCGGCACGAAAAAGAACCCGACTTACAACGAAGTC
>MGRY01000117.1:1223-2889 GCA_001799045.1 Deltaproteobacteria bacterium RIFCSPLOWO2_02_56_12
CGGCCACGCCGAAGCGGTGCAGGTGACCTACGATCCGAAAAAAGTCAGCTACGAAAAACTCCTCGACGTCTTCTGGCACAATATCGACCCGCTCACGCCCGACGGCCAGTTCTGCGACTTCGGGAATCAGTATCGGACGGCCATTTTCTACAACGATAAAACGCAGAAACGCCTCGCGGAAAAATCCCAGAAGGCTTTGCAGAGCCGTTTCAAACAGCCCATCGTGACCGAAATCGTCGCGGCATCCCAGTTCTATCCGGCCGAGGATTATCACCAGGACTTCCACCTGAGAAACCCGGTGCGCTACCAGCTCTACCGCGCCGCATGCGGCCGCGACCGGCGGCTCGAAGAAATTTGGGGATCTAAACAGAAGTAAGAAAAGCGAAAAAGCTAAACGTTCCCTTTCGCCCTAAAATCCCAGGGCGAAGAGCAGACCCGGTCTTCTTGCCGGCGGCCGAATATGAGCAAGCGCATGCGGAGCTAGAACGAGAGTTGGTTTAGCCGCTCCATCAGATCGCGATTGGCCACCCTGGCATCGGCCAGTATTTTCTTTTCGTCGAGCCGCGTGAGCCGGCGATCGCGCATCAAGATTTCACCGTTGACGATCACAGTTCGTACGTCGCTCGCTTTGACGCAGTGCACGATCTGGCTGAAGATATCGTTCACCGGCTGATTGTGGGCCGTGTCGATCCGGACGAGAATCAGATCGGCTCGTTTGCCCGCTTCGATCGTGCCACAGATGGAATCGTTCCCCAACGCCTTCGCTCCGCCGGCCGTCGCCATGCGCAGAACCTCGTAAGGTTTGATGACGCCGGCATCTTGATGGTGAACCTTCTGCAGCAGCGACGCCGCTTTCATCGTATCAAACAGATCCTGCGAATGATTGCTCGCCGCGCCGTCGGTGCCCAGCGCCACGTTCACCCCGTGGCGCAACATCTCTACGACCGGCGCGACGCCGTCGCCGAGCATCATGTTGCTGACCGGATTGTGCGACACCGAAGTGCCGGTTTCTTTGAGTAGCCGGATCTCATCCGTCGTGACATGAACCGAGTGGGCGAAGATGGAATCGGGCGCGGTGATGCCGAACTGATGGAGAAACTCCACCACGCCGTTTCTGCCATGTTGCTTTCGAACCGCTTCGACCACGGATTTGGACTCGGCGACATGCGCGCTGATGCCGATCGACTTCGAATCGGCAAAACCACGGATTTCCTTGAGCAGCGCCGGCGTCGTGTTGATCGGCGGCGTGTTAGGTCCGGTCATGAAGCGGAGCTTTTCTCCGGTTTTATGGCGCGCCAGAACACTCTCGATATGGCGAAATGCCTGGTCCGGCTTTTCCTTGACGCAGTCCGGCACGATCTCTCCGGTATCCATGATGGTTCTGGCGAAGACGGCGCGGACGCCTGAATCTTGGATGGCGCGCAACGTCTCAAACGCGCATTCCGGACTGGGATTGAGAAAATTATGCTCGCACACTGTCGTCACGCCGCTTCGAATCGCCTCCACACATCCAAGCAGACTTCCCGCGTAAAAGTGTTCCGGACGAAGCACCTTGGCACACCCGTAGATCCGTCGTAGCCATGGCATCAGCTCCAGATCTTCCCACACCGCGCGCAGCAATACTTGATAGAGATGCGTGTGAGCGTTGATCAGACCCGGCATCAAG
>MGRY01000117.1:2920-22338 GCA_001799045.1 Deltaproteobacteria bacterium RIFCSPLOWO2_02_56_12
TGCTCGCCGCTGGTGGAATCACGCGGCGCGCCTGCGCTCACTTCCGTAATGACGCCATCCTTGACGCGCACGAATCCATCGAAGGAATTCCGCTCCCCGGTCATAGGCAGGATTAGAGCATTGATTATTTTTAGATCGCTCATGTTCCGCTTCGCCGGCTTTCTCATTTTCGGCCTTTGGGCTATATTCTAACCCAGCTTAGCCTTTTTCCATAGATTTTTTTTCCTCAAGGGGGACTTTTTTGAGCTTCGATCAAAAGATTCTAGACAGGCTTTCCCGCATTGTAGGTCCTGGGCAAGTCATCACGGAGCCGGAACGCCTGGAGGAGATTTCCTGGGATGCCTTGAGCGCCGGCAGGATGCACCCGCTGAAGAGGCCCGGCGTCTCCAACCCGCTTTGCGTAGTTTTGCCGCTATCGACTGCCGAAGTTCGGGAGATTGTTCTCCTGGCGAATGAAGAAAGGCTGCCCATCATCCCTTATGGCGGTGGATCGGGACTCATGGGCGGGGCTCTATCCGTCCGTCCGGGGATCGTTCTGGATCTGAGAAGGATGAATAAAATTCTCGCGGTCGATAAGGAATCTTGCTCGGCCACCGTCCAGGCAGGGACTGTTCTGGAGTCATTGGAAAAGAGGTTGAACGAAGAGGGTTTTATCCTCGGCCATGATCCCTGGACTCTTCCTGTGGCGACAATCGGCGGCGCGATCTCAACCAACAGCCTGGGTTACCGTGGCGGGATCTACGGTTCTATGGGAGAGCAGGTCCTGGGTCTGGAAGCCGTATTGCCCAACGGGGAAGTTCTGCGCACCCGGTCTGTCCCCAAGTCTTCTGCCGGAATCAACCTCAAATTTCTTCTTATCGGAGGCGAGGGCTGCTTTGGAATTATCACTGAAGCTACGGTCAGAATTTTTCCTGCGCCTGAGAAGCGCGCTCTGCATGCCATTCTCTTTGAATCTTTTGAGCAAGGGTACGGCGCTATCCAGCGGATATTCAGGCAAGGTTTGAGGCCCGCCGTGGTCGACTTCGGCGACGGCGGTGATGAATTTCGCGGCGGCGCGGTTCTTTACTTAGCCTTTGAGGGAAACCAGGAAACAGTGGCGGCGGAAGAAAAGATCGCATTGTCTATCTGCGACCGGGATGGCGGGAGAAGGTTGCCTCAGGAGGAGGCGGAAAGGTTTTGGCGCGACCGGCACATCATTGCCCGCCGATTTATGCAGAATCGCAGGCAAAGAAGGGAACGCGGCAGTGATGGGATTTATCGCGACTGGATACATGTGGCGCTGCCGGGATCGAAGGTGTTGTCTTTTAGAAAGGCGGCGATAGAAATCATTGAGAGGCGTGGGGTGCATCTTCAAGAGAGCGGCCTCTGGATTCAGCCGGAGCTTTTTTCGATGCGCCTGGGGATCGAAGATGAGGGAGACGACAAGGCCCAACTTGTCCTGGAAGAGACAGTGGATGAATTGCTTCGTCTGGTTCAGTCGATGGGTGGATCTATGGAGTACACCCACGGGGTAGGCGTGAAACTGGCTCACCACATGGAAAAAGAGCACGGTTACGGTCTCGAGGTCATGCGTCAGATTAAAAAAGTTCTTGATCCGAACAACATCATGAATCCTGGAAAGATGGGGTTCTAGTCAATGATTTAGTGGACGATGAGTGCCGCGAGATGGAATTCAAGTAGTCTGCGGAAGACCAAATGGGGCCGGTCCCGGTAAGGAGGTGGCCTCGGACCAAATGCCGGCGTCGTAAAAGCGCTCGATCGGGTCATGGGGAGGATCGTAAAGCCCCATTTCTATTCTCAGCTGCACTACGCGGTGGATAGAGGAGGGATCGATGGCGGCTTTGGGAATGACCCGAGCCAATTTGGTCTCAGCCTGCTCTCGTGTGATCCCCTCGTAGCCCTGCATGAGTCTCAAGGCCTCTTCCCGGTTTTGGGCCATAAGAAGCCAGTCTGTTGCCTCAACGAAAGCCTGAACGAACCGGAAAAGCTTTCCCCGGTTCTGTTGTGCCCAGCTCCTGCGGCCCCAGCACGCCGCTGTCGGGTAGTCGGGTATGTGATCGCCCGCCCGCGCCAGCAGATGGAAACCCTCGCTTATGGCCTGGGCGTCGTAAGGGGGAGCCACCATGCAGGCTGACACCTCTCCTTTGCGCAACGCGTCCAGCCGGAAGGGCGAGGTGCCGATAATTTTAACTTGATACTCGGTTTCATAGAGCCCGTAATCGCGCAAGATCTTGCGCCGGTGCAAATCATAGTTGGAGTCGCCGGGATCCCCGGCCAACAATTTTCCCCGCAGTTCGGCCGGGGATTTGATGTTTCTGGCGCCGAAGAGCTTCACCTGCAGACCCTTCTCGGCCATCAAGAAAAGAACGAAGTCATGGCCGTCTCGAGTCGCTCGGGCAATCATGGTGTCGGGGCTGGTCAGGCTTAGATCCCAGCGCCCCTCGGCCATGCCACGATTGTGGTCCGGGGCGAAAGTGGCAATCTCAAAGTTGATCTCCAGCTGCTGACGGGCAAATAGCCCTTTCTCCTGAGCCACCACGAAAGCTGGAAGGGGATAGTATCCGATGGTTCGCACTTGATCCATAAAGGCCTTTTGCTTGGTTCTTTTCCGCATAGCGTATAGGGGGTAACGTGGATGCTGTCAAGCAGCAGAGTTTAGCGAGACAGACCGGAACCGTTTCTTGCCAACAGTGAGAAAAATAGATAGTCTATTTCTTGTTATGGTAAAAGCCCATTCTTTGATCTTGGTGCTGTTTCTTCTCCTGCTCGTTGCCTGCACCACGGCGCCTTACACAGGAAGAAGCCAACTCATGTTTCTTTCTGAGGGCCAGGAGGTTGGATTAGGGGAAGAGGCCTACCGCCATACGCTGCGCGACAGCGTTCTTACAAACCATCCAGAGGCCTTGCGCATCGTGCGCAAAATTGGGGAGAGAATTGCCCGGGCGGCGAATAAACCGGATTACAAATGGGAGTTTCGCGTCATCGATGACCCGGAGATGGCAAATGCCTTCGCTGTGCCTGGGGGCAAGGTGGCGGTCTATACAGGGATATTCCCCATTGCCCGTGATGAGGCGGGTTTAGCGGTAGTCCTCGGCCATGAGGTGGCCCATGCCTTGTTGCGTCATGCGGGCGAGAGGATAAGCCAATCTCAGTTATTAGGGGCTGGCCTAGCCATTGCGGGCGCCTCGGGTATTAATCCTCAGCTACTTCAGGTCTTTGGCATGGGCGCCTCGGTGGGTTTGATCCTACCCTTTAGTCGTTCGCAGGAATCTGAGGCTGATGAGGTTGGCCTGACTCTGATGGCAAAGGCGGGCTATGATCCGAGAGTTTCGCTAGATCTGTGGGAACGAATGGAGCGCAAGGAGCGTGGCGCACCGCCAGAATTTATATCTACTCACCCAAGCCACGAAACTCGGACCCAGCAGCTTAAGTCCTGGATTCCTGAAGCCTTGAAATTTTATCAGCCCGCAGATCGAACCTTGGAGATACTGCCCTCATTGCAGGCCATGGAATCTCCAACTGCAAGAGCAGAGAGGGAGCTGCTCAAGAGAATCCAGGCGGTCAATAAGCAGGCGGAAGATCAGCGTGGGGAAAGGGCGGTAGTGGAAGCCCTGGGTATTGGCTTGCGCGCGGATCCGTCTGTCCTCTATCAGGAAAGGCAGCAACTTCGCCTGGGTTATGGACAGTATGCCGCCTTACGGGCGCTTTCTTCGTTCGGCCGGACACCCTTGCGCCGGGTAGTTGGCGACTATCAGAGCGGCGTTGGTTGGTCCGATCTTAGCCAGAGCAACGGGACACGTTTGATCGAGCTGATTTCATTCATGGGAGATCTTCTTCGTACAGCCGCTTCGATCCGGGGCCAAATGCCATCCCAATCTCCCAGCCCCCGTTACCGCACAAGGTAGCGGGCAGGGTCATGAGGAGACAGAGAATGGGCTCTGGAAAAACGCACGTTGTCCGGGCCACGATCTTTATTTTGGCTCTCTGGCTCTCGTTTATTCCGGCACGAACACACGCCGCAAAGCTCTACGTGGTTTATGCCTCTATTGGGGGGACCCAGGCTGTGGGATGGATTGCCAAGGAAGCCGGTTTATTCGTCAAGCACGGCCTCGATGTGGAACTTCTCTTTACCGGCGGAGGTCGAGCCGTCACCTCTCTTCTGGGGGGCGATACCCCGATCGTGACGGTGGGCGGTCCATCGGCTATCACTGCCCGATTGGGCGGCAGCGACGTCATCATCATCGCGCACATCTTTGACACTATCCTCTATTCCCTCATGGTCGTGCCTGAGATTCGCACGCTGGCGGATCTCAAAGGAAAGAAGCTCGGCGCCAGCCGTTTTGGCTCGGCAACCGACTTCGCCTTGCGCTATGTCCTCAAACAAAAAGGATTCGATCCGAGCAAGGATATGGTGATCTTCCAGATTGGCGGCCAGGCGGAGACCCTGGCAGCCCTTCGCGCTGGATCGATCCAGGGCGGGGTCATCGCCTCCCCGGCCACCGCGGAGGCCAAGCGGCTCGGCATGAAGGAGCTCGTCAATATGGCCACGCTTGGGGTAGAGTACCCGCAGACCACCATCGCTACGACCGACCGCTTTCTCAGGGAAAATCGGGATACTGCGCTGCGTTTCACCCGCGCCTACGTGGAGGGGATCCACCGCTTTCTCAGCGACAGAGAGTTTTCTCTCAGGGTGATCGCAAAGTATACCAAAATTCAAAGTCGCCCGATCCTTGAGGCTACCTACGACGACTATGCCCCTTACGTAAAGAAGACTCCGGCGCCGACGGCTGGCTCTATCAAGACGGTTCTCGAGCAGCTCTCACCCACAGATGCAAGGGCACGCGCTGCCCGGCCTCAGGACTTTATCGATGGCAGCGTGATTGCGGAGCTCGATCGGGAAGGGTTTTTCCGGCAGTTTCCGCGCTAGTCCGCTTTTTACACCCGCATCGCTATTCTGGCCTGGATGTTTTGGAGCTTACCGGCCCCTGGAACTGATCCCCGCGCCCTTCATCCCGGCGGCGCGCAAGGGGTGAATAGATGGCTTTGACAAGAGGAAAAAATCTAGATAAGTATAAATAGTGAGGTTTTGGGAGAGAGTGAATATTCTAAGAGTTAAGTGCTGTCAGTGGACGGCGACTGCACATAGAGAAATGCACCCTGAAGGGTGCATTTCTTTTTTGCGCGAATGGAGGATAGAACTTGCGTGAGCAGATAGAGATCTTGGCCTCGCTTCAGAATGTGGACCGTGAGATAAGAGAAAAAAGCGGTGTCAAGGTAGTGCTCTTGGCCGAGATCCAGAAGAAGGAAGAAGAGATCCGGACAAAGTGTGCCGACATAGCGTTGTTCAGAGCGGAGTGGTCGGAGAAGGATAAGCAACGGCAGGAGAAAGAGCAGCTGCTGCAGGAAGAAAGCAAGAAAGCGACGGAGAAGCGGATGCGGATGAACCGCATCAAAAATATCAAGGAGCTACAGGCCCTCCAGCGAGAAATAGATCAGATCAAGCTTGGCAACTCCCAGTTGGAGGAGGAGGTGATCAAGCTCTTGGAAGAAGCGGAGTCATATGCGAGCGCCCTCAGGGCGAAAGAGGAAGAGCTGAGACAACTAGAGGCTGCGTGGAGGGAGAAACAGGGGGAGATAGAGGCGCAGGTTGCGGGGATCGAGCGGGCAGTCGCCGAGGCATCGGCGCTCCGCCAGGCCATTGCTACGCGACTCAATCGAGAATTGATCGAACGGTACGAACTCATTTTCTCCCGCCGCGGGGGCATGGCTGTGGTGACGGTCTCCGACGGAATCTGCCAAGGATGCTATATGAACATCCCGCCCCAGCTCTGGAATGAGATCATCAAGAGCGAGAAATTGATCCTTTGCCCCAGTTGCCATCGCATACTGTACTCCAAGCCGACAGTACCAAACGACAAGCAGCTCTAGAGCCTATGAAAGCTCCCAGGGAGGAGTGGCTACTCATGGTAGATGGGGCAGCCAGGGGGAATCCAGGGGAGGCGGGGTGTGGGGCTGTCATCTTTGACGAGGCCGGGACGCTGTTGGAAGAGCTCAACCGCTACCTTGGGACTGCCACTAATAATGTCGCCGAGTATGAAGGGCTTCTCATGGGACTGGAGGGAGTTCTTCGACTAGGTGGAAAAAAACTTCGAGTCGAAAGCGATTCCCAGCTATTGGTGCGTCAGTTGAACGGTCTGTACCGGGTCAAAGATGAAAAACTCAAAAGGCTTTACCATAAGGCATTGGGTTTGTTGCGCCGGCTTGAGGCTTATTGTATCATTCACGTGGCACGGGAGCACAACCGGTTAGCGGACCGGCAGGCCAACCGGGCCATCGACACTGCGCTCAATAAGGGTTCAAGGGATAAAGGGTTAAAGGGTTAAACGACCAACAGTCAAAGAGCGCAACGGTTCAATAGTTCCTCGGGCTAAAGTGGATCAAGCGGTCGCTGCTCGCCAGGTCGCGAGACGTGGCGGGGAGAGGAAAGTCCGGACTCCATAGGACAGGGTGGCTGTTAACGGCGGCCCCGAGCGATCGGGGGAAAGTGCCACAGAAAAGATACCGCCCCGTGAAATAAAGCTAGCGTATCTCTCAGCCAATGGCTGGTGGTTCTCGGCGTATTTCACGGGGTAAGGGTGAAAAGGCGAGGTAAGAGCTCACCGGTCTGCCAGTAATGGTAGATGCCTGGTAAACCCCACCTGGAGCAAGACCAAATAGGAGGGTTGGGTGGTCCGCCCATAGCCCTCGGGTAAGGTCGCCAGACCTTATGAGCAATCATAGGGCAAGATGAATGATCGCTGTGGCTCCTCATAGGAGCCGCGACAGAATCCGGCTTATCGATCCACTTTAGCCTGAATCTTCCCAGCCGGCGTTGTTTGTTATAACCGGCTCTCTTTCAGACATCTCTCCGTAGCAATATTTGGCCAGCCCGAATCGATTTTCAGCTCTTCCCAAGCATACGTTCTTGCGGTTACAGAGTGTCAATATATTGTGTTTAATGATAGGATTATGCCAAAAAACACCAATATGTTGTGGTATTGCATAAATCCTGCCTAAAAAGCGTTTTAAAATAGCCAATTTTTTTATTGACAGATGGATTATAGGAGGCTATAAATCGCCATTAAGTGGGATAGAGTGGGATAAATTCCCATAGAGTCCCAAAACGGATAAAAATATGTTTCGTGGAAGCTTTGAGCATACCCTCGATACCAAGGGACGATTGAGTATCCCTTCAAGATTTCGTGAAGTCCTTTTGGGCAAAGGGGACGAGCGTATTGTCATTACCAACTTCGTCATTGATGCGACACGGTGCCTGGATGTTTATCCCCTCGACGAATGGCTTCGTTTCGAGGAGGAAATCAGAAAAAAACCGAAGTTCGAGCGCCGCATGGTTTTGTTTCAGAACTATTATCTTGGTGGCGCCTGTGAATGTGCAGTGGATAAACATGGACGCATCCTTATCCCCCCGCTGCTCCGCCAGTATGCCGGCCTTAAGCGGGACATCGTTCTGGTCTCGGCCCTGGATAAGTTTCGTGTATGGGATAAGGAGGCCTGGAAAAAAGTTTTCGCGGAAGCCGAGGAGAAACTCATGCAGGATCCCGATTTTCTCGGCGATCTAGGACTCTGAGTCAAAAGGCCCGTCGGATTATAGAGGCCGGTAACGGCTTGCAGGCCAAAGGAGGAAAAAATGCTGCAGCGAAAAGTTATTCAGGATATCTCAGTGATTGACATCAATGGTGATATTGATTTTCGCGAGATGATAAGGATCAAAGATGTCATCGGGTCCTTAATCGAAAAGGAGCGGATCAAGGTCGTCTTGAACCTGAAAGCAGTAGATCACATCAATTACCTAAGCATCGGGGTGCTGGTCGAGAGACTGAGGATCCTGAGGAACCTAAACGGCGACTTAAAACTCGCGGGTATGAATTCTTACGTCAGAGACATCTTCAGAGTCGTCGGCATGGATCAGTTTTTTGAGGAGTATACATCTTTGGAGGATGCCATCGAGAGTTTTGACGAGGACTGGGAGGGAGATGGGACCTACCATTAATGGTCTACGCACATGCGTCTGTGATGGTGCAGGAGGTCATGGAACTCCTAAAACCCGAATCGCATAAAAAGTATATCGACGGGACCTTGGGAGGTGGAGGTCATACGGAACAGATTCTGGCGCTCAGCAGCCCGGACGGGATGGTCCTGGGTCTGGATTGGGACGACGAAGCGATCGCCGCTGCTCAGGAGAGGCTCAGAAGATTCGGGGATCGCCTGGTGACTCGGCGCGCAGCCTTTACCGAGGTGAAGGAGATCTTAAAAGAGATCGGTTGGGACAAAGTAGATGGAATTTTTTTGGATCTCGGACTCTCCTCCCATCACATCGAATCCGGGGAACGGGGATTCAGCTTCCAGGTCGAGACTAGGCTCGATATGCGCATGGACCGACGCCAATCTCTGGATGCCTACCAGGTGGTGAATACCTTTCCCGTATCTGAACTAGAGCGGATACTGCGGGAGTATGGTGAGGAGCCGCGCGCTCGCCGCGTTGCCCTGTCTATCGATGCGCAGCGCAGGCGAAAAAGGGTCGAAACCACCAGAGATCTGGCGGATCTCGTGGCGCGGGTCGCGGGGAGGAAGCGGGGGAGGATGCATCCTGCCACCAGGACTTTTCAGGCGTTAAGGATCGCCGTGAATCGGGAGCTGGAAAATCTCACCGGCTTCCTGGAAGACGCCTATGAATTGCTCCACTCCAAAGGACGTGTGGTTATTATCTCTTTTCATTCTTTAGAGGATCGGCTGGTTAAGAAGGCTTTCCGTAAATGGAACCAGAGCTGCATCTGTCCGCCCAAAACCATTCTCTGTCGTTGTGGCTGGAGTCAAAAGGCCAGGCTCTTGACCTCACGACCTCTGTTTCCTTCCCAGGGAGAAATTTGGCTCAACCCCCGTGCCCGCTCTGCCAAGCTCCGGGCGGCGGAACGGGTTTAGGGAGCTCGAACGTGGCCACAGCCCTGAGCAAAAAGGTGTGGGGGCTAGGCCTCCTCAAGAGGCAGCAGGTAGAGCGATTCAGCGCGCAGCAACACCGCCGGCTCTTTTTCACTTCTCTCCTGCTTGGTGTGTGCCTGGTCGGGGTTGCCCTACTGCATGTTTGGCTGCGGTTGCAGGTGGTCCATCTGGGCTACGTGCTTTCCTCCACCAGTAAGTTGCACAGTCAGCTCGAGCAGGAGAACCGAGAGCTGAAAGTGGAGCTGGCTACAGTGACCTCGCCAAGCCGTCTGGAAGTAATGGCCCGGACACGGCTGGGGTTGGTGGAACCGGAAAAAGGTCAGGTGGTGCTCTTGCCATGAAGCGCTCCTTTCAAGGGATTAAACTCCGCCTGGCAATAGCCGGGCTGTTTTTTCTGCTGATGTTTTTAGCGATTGTTGTGCGCGCCTTTCAGCTCCAGATCCTGCAAGGAGAAAAACTCAAACGGCTTGGCGAGAGGCAGCAGCTTAAGGAGTGGATTGTCCTTCCAAAGCGGGGAACGATTTTGGATCGCGCCGGAGAGCCGTTAGCTCTCAGCTTGGAAGCCCAATCCGTCTATGCGCGGCCCCGACGTATTAAAGAGCCGGAGAGCGCCGTCCGCAGTCTAGCCCAGGCCTTGGATATGAACCAAGCTGAGGTGCAGCAAAAGCTGAAGACAGAGAAGCCTTTTGTTTGGCTCAAACGACAGATAGCCCCGAAGGAGGCGGAAAGGATCAAAGCCCTCAATCTGGAGGGGGTAGGCATGTCCTACGAGCCCAACCGGTACTATCCTCAAGGTCAGCTTGCGGGGCAAGTGGTTGGGTTTGTGGGCAGGGATTCCCAGGGGCTCGAGGGCGTGGAGCTGTACTATGACGCATATATTCGCGGCGAAAGGGGTTCTCCTATCATCGAGCATGATGCCCTGGGGCGCAGGGTCCTTGCCCAAGGGTTGGATGAAGTTGAGATACCGCCCGGGGCCGACATTCATCTAACGCTGAACACCTCGATCCAGCACGTTGCGGAAAAGCAGTTAGAAGCAACGGTTGCTAAATATCGCGCCAAGGCGGGGATCGCTATCGTAGTTGAGCCATTTACCGGTGAGGTCCTGGCACTGGCGAATTACCCGTTTTTCAACCCCAATAATTTTACCCGGCTCTCTTCCATCCAGTGGCGCAACCGATCAGTGACCGACAGCTTTGAGCCCGGTTCTACATTTAAAGTCATTCTAGCGGCTGCGGCCCTGGAGGAAGAAGTCGTAGGGAAAGAAGATCTCTTCTATTGTGAGTTTGGGAAATATGCCTTTGCGGGAAAGACTATTCACGACACCCATGAATACGGGTGGTTGCCCTTTTACAAAATTATTCAGTATTCCAGCAACATCGGCGTGACCAAGGTAGCAGAGAAACTTAAGAAAGATAGGTACTTCAAATACATCGACAAATTTGGTTTTGGCAAGCTAACAAGGATTGACATACCGGGAGAGGCAGCGGGGGTGGTTCGATCTCCAGATAGCTGGTCTCCCATTGATTTAGCTACTCACGCCTTCGGGCAGGGAATTGCAGTAACCCCGATCCAGCTCGTGATGGCCTATAGCGCCATCGCCAACGGGGGTTTTCTTATGCAACCCTTTGTCGTGCGCCGGGTGGTGGCCCCCAGCGGTGAAATTCTGTTGCAGAATCAACCTCATGTTACCCGTCGCGTTGTTTCGGAAAAGACCGCCCGCCTGCTGACCTCGATTCTCAAGGGTGCTGTGAGCGACGGGGGAACGGGCCTCATGGCGAGCGTAGAAGGGTTCGAGGTTGCGGGCAAGACCGGGACTGCCCAGAAACCAGATCTAGCCCACGGGGGATATTCAGGCAGGAAAAGGGTTGCCTCCTTTGTCGGATTCGTTCCTGCGGATGATCCCCGCCTCGTCCTGCTGGTGATCGTGGATGAGCCGGAGGGGAGCGTTTATGGTGGGGTCGTTGCGGCCCCGGCTTTTCGCAACATCGCGCAGAGCGCCTTGCGCTACCTCGGGATTGTGCCTGATCAGCCCGGGCCTCTGCCTCTGCCTGCGGCAAAAGGAGGGACTTTGGTGCGGGTAGAACAGAAGAGTGAAAATGAGACTGCGAGGCGCGAGGGCGCTATGGAGGTTCCGGACTTTGTCGGCCTCAGCCTGCGCGGGGCGGTGGAGAAAGCCAGGGCTCTCAAGCTCAAGGTCGAGATGCACGGAAATGGCTATGTGGTGAAACAGTCGCCGGCCCCAAGGGCCGTTTGGGGAAAGAGTGAGACCTTGACTCTGACTCTGCAGGGTTGACGGGGATGAGGCTTAAGGAACTCCTGGAGGCGGGGGAGGTGGACGAGGCTGGGGGAGATATGGATCAAGCCGTCACGGGGCTTAGCTACGATTCGCGAAGGGTTAAAAAGGGGCACATCTTCTTTGCCGTTCCCGGGGAACGGCTGGATGGACACGAATTTGCCGCTCAGGCTCTAGAGCAGGGAGCGGCCGCGGTTGTTATGGAGCGGAGGGTATCATTACCTCAAAGTGCCACATGGATCCGGGTGCGCAACGTAAGACGCACGATGGGAATGTGGTCGGCCCTATTTTTTGCATCTCCGAGCCGCCGCATGGTGTTGGTTGGAATCACCGGGACCAACGGCAAGACTACAGTGTCCTACCTGCTGGAATCGATCTTTTCGGCAGCCGGAATGGCGCCAGGGGTTATCGGCACCATCAACTACAGGTATCAGGGTCGGATACTCGCCGCCCCGCACACCACCCCGGAATCTGTGGACCTTCAAGCCCTTCTGGCAGAGATGGTTGAGGCAGATGTCCAGTCGGTGGCCATGGAGGTTTCCTCCCATGCATTGGAAATGGAGCGGGTGCGGGGGATCGAATTTGATGCAGCTTTATTTACCAATCTGACGCGCGACCATCTCGATTTCCATATGGATATGGAGAGATATTTTTCCGCTAAGAGCAGGCTTTTTACGGATTACCTTGGGGCGAGTGCCAAGCAGAATAAGTTTGCTGTTATTCACGGAGGAGACCCCAGGGGTCGGGAACTTTTGGATAAGGTCCGGGAGCTGGGGTTTGAGGTTATGAGTTATGGCCGGGGACGGGAGTGGGATGTCCACCCGCTGGAGTTCGAAGGGGATCTCGATGGTCTTAGAGGAAAGATCCGCGTGAAAGACCAGGTAGTCGATTTTTCTTCTCGGTTGATCGGGCCGCCCAATCTGGAAAATATTTTGGGCGCCGTAGGCGTTGGTTTCGCTTTGGGGTTGTCGAAGAGCGCAATCTCAGAGGGGATTGCCCGGTTGGAGTCGGTCCCTGGTCGGTTGGAGAAGATCCAGAGCAAGCTCGGAATCTCGGTTCTTGTCGATTACGCTCACACCCCCGATGCCTTGGAGCGAGTGATCGGGGCTATGCGGCCCTTTGCCCGAGGCCAGCTGATCGTACTGTTCGGCTGCGGGGGAGACCGCGATCGAGGGAAAAGGTCTCTCATGGGTGAGATCGCCGGACGGCTGAGCGACCTGGTGGTTCTGACCTCGGACAACCCGCGCACCGAAGAGCCGCTCGCTATACTGGAAGAGATCGAAGATGGAGTCCGGAAAACCCACATGCGAAAATTTCAAATTTCAAATCTCAGATCTCAGATTTCGGATCTGCAATCTGAAATCTTAAATCTGAAATTTTACTTGGTGGAGCGGGATCGCCGCACCGCCATCCGTTTAGCCCTGCGGCTGGCGCGCAGTGGCGACCTGGTCCTGATAGCGGGGAAGGGGCACGAAGACTACCAGATCTTAGGAGCGAAGCGGATCCATTTTGATGATCGGGAAGTGGCAAGGGAAGAACTAGAAAGGCTGAGTTCTTAGTTACTAGTTTTAAGTTGTTAGTTAAAAACTCAAAACTGAAAACTCAAAACTAACAACTGAATTTTAGATGTGGAGCAGGGAAGATATCCTCTTGGCGACTGATGGAAAAATCCTGCGCGAGGGAAAAGGCGTGGTCTTTGGCGATATTGTAACCGGTTCGGGCGGGGTAGTGAAAGGATCCGTTTTTGTTGCCCTGAAGGGAGAGCGATTCGACGGTCACGACTTCCTGAGAGATGCGGTTCGCCGTGGGGCGGCTTGCCTGGTCGTTCATAAGCGTCCGGATTTCACCCATCTGAAAAGCGCGACTGTGATTCGAGTCCGGGACACGCTCAGGGCCTTGGGGAATCTGGCCCATTACCGTCGCCAGCTGATAGCGCCAAAAGTTTTGGCCATTACCGGGTCGAACGGGAAGACCACGACGAAAGAGATGGTTGCCGCGATTCTGGAGCGGGCTTCGATAGAGGGAAAATCGCTTCGGGGAAAGGTCTTAAAGACGGAAGGGAACTTCAACAATCTCGTGGGGCTGCCCCTTACGCTCCTTCGTCTGCAGGGGAAAGAAAGGGTGGCGGTTCTCGAATTAGGAACGAGTCGGCCAGGAGAGATCAGGCGCCTTACCAAGATCGCTGATCCCGACATCGGTCTTATTACCTCGGTTGCGCCCGCGCACTTGGCCGGTCTTAGCAGCCTTGCGGGCGTGGCGCGGGAGAAGGGAGAGCTCTTTCGCTCGATGAATCCCGGTGGCCTCGCTGTGGTGAATTTGGACGATCCCTGGGCTCGTCGTCTCGGAGAGGGGTTCAAAGGGGCGAAGATCACCTACGGCAAGCGGGGCGAGGTTAGAGGAGAGTCGCGGAAATTCTTGGGCGTGAGGGGAACGGAGTTCACGCTTCGAGCAGGTGGGGAGCGCCAGTTGATCCGCCTCAGGCTCTCCGGGGAACATAACGTTGCCAATGCTGTGGGGGCGGCAGCGATGGCCTACGGACTCGGGGCGGACCTGAATGCGGTGCGCAGGGGTTTGGAAGCCGTGAAGCCCTTCCCGATGCGCATGGCGTTGGAGCGCTGGCGGGGGATCGGGATCATCAACGATAGCTACAACGCCAATCCGGCATCGATGGAGGCCGCTCTCAAAACGCTGGTCGAGATCGGAGCCGGAAAAGAAAAAATAGCGATTCTGGGGGATATGCTTGAGCTGGGCAGAGAGAGCGGGAGAAGTCACCTGAAATTGGGAAAACGGGTGGCACGATACCGCATTGACCGTCTTTATCTTCTTGGCGAGCAGGCCCAACAGGTCAAGGAGGGGGCGTTGCTCGCCGGGATGAAAGAAGAGCAGGTCATCGTCGGGAAAAATCACCGCGACATTGCCAAGATGGTTCGTAGCCGGACGAAAAGAGGGGCCTGGCTCCTCTTCAAAGGCTCACGCGGCATGAAAATGGAGATGGTACTAGAGGCCCTCAAGGAGATGGGAGAATAAATCTTGCTTTACTACCTACTTTTTCCGCTGCACACGACCTATTCGGCCTTTAATGTCTTCCGCTATATCACTTTTCGTGCAGCCTTGGCCGCCCTGATGGCGCTCCTGATTTCTTTCCTTCTAGGTCCATACCTGATTCGCTCCCTGGCAGCCATGCAGATCAGCCAGCCGATCCGCAAAGATGGCCCTGCGAGCCACACGGCCAAGGCCGGCACTCCTACGATGGGAGGGACGCTGATCATTCTTGCCTTGGTTCTCTCCACCGCCCTCCTCGCGGATATCATGAGCCTCTATATCACGATTGCTCTCTTTGTGACCGTGGGATTTGCCGTGATCGGCTTCATTGACGATACTTTGAAACTCAGGGAAAAAAGCAGTCGCGGCCTTTCTGCCCGCACCAAGTTCCTTTCCCAGTTGGCCGTCTCCTTTATCGCGGTCATCGTCCTTTTTAATCAACCAAACTTCAGCGGAGCGTTAGGCGTTCCCTTCTTTAAAAACATCCATCCTGACCTTGGCCTCTGGTATATCCCGTTTGCCATGCTGGTGATCGTGGGCGCGTCGAATGCCGTCAACCTTACTGACGGTCTGGACGGTCTCGCTATCGGCCCGGTGATGATCGCGGCGGGAACTTATGCCCTTGTCGCCTATGTGACGGGCCATCTGAGGTTCGCCGATTACCTTCAGATCCCTTATGTCGCGGGTGTGGGGGAACTTACCGTTTTCTGTGCCGCCGTCGTGGCATCGGGCCTGGGATTTCTCTGGTTCAATACCTATCCGGCTCAAATGTTTATGGGGGATGTCGGCTCCCTGGCGCTGGGCGCGGCGTTAGGGATTATAGCGGTCATGACCAAGAATGAGATTCTCTTAGTCATCGTGGGAGGGGTGTTTGTGCTGGAAGCCCTCTCAGTGATTTTTCAGGTGGCTTCTTACAAGCTCAGGCGCAAGAGGGTTTTTCTCATGGCTCCCATCCATCACCACTTCGAGCTCAAGGGATGGCCCGAGCCGCAGATCATCGTTCGCTTTTGGATTATTTCGATCATCTGCTCGCTGTTTGCGCTGAGTACGCTGAAGCTCAGATGAAAGTGAGGGCGAAAGATAGAGGATGGAGGATTGAGGATCGCTATCTTCTATCCTCGATCATCGATCCTCAGTTTGGTTGTTGGGAAAGATGGAACTTAGGGGCAAAAGGGTGATGGTCCTGGGGCTGGCGCGCACGGGAAGTGAGACCGCCCGGTTTTTGGCCCGCCAGGGCGCCGAAGTCCTGGTGAGCGATTGCAGGAGCGAGGCGGAACTTCAGCGGGAAAGGGAATCCCTTTGCGAGATACCCGTTCGATTCCTTCTGGGCGGCGAAGAAACCGCCTGGTTGGAAGGGCTGGATCTCCTGGTTCCCAGCCCTGGCGTTCCTGCAGAGAACCCTCTGTTGAGGGAGGCGAGAAATAGGGGGATCCAGGTCGTCAGTGAGATCGAATTGGCCTATCGCTTTCTCGGCGCGCCTCTGGTGGCGATTACCGGAACCAACGGCAAAAGCACAACCACCACGCTTATCGGGGGAATCCTCAAGGCGAAAGGGCTCAAGATCTTTGTGGGGGGAAATATCGGCGCGCCTCTGATTGGATTTGTCGGCGATCGCTGGGACTGGGGCGTGGTGGAGGTGAGTAGTTTTCAGCTTGAATGGGTGGAACAGTTCCATCCCAGGGTCGCGGTGCTGCTGAACCTGACCGAGGATCACCTCGACCGTTATGCAGACTTCGCCTCGTACTGCGAGGCGAAGGAGAGAATCTTTTGCGCCCAGGCGGAAGAAGATGTGGCAGTCCTCAATCGGGACGATCCTTTGGTATGGGCCATGAGAGAGCGGATTCGCTCGCGGGTGGTCTCTTTCGGCTGGGTGGAGGTGGAGGAGGGTGTTTACGCCACGAATAGGGAAATCATTTGGCGCGGTGAGCATCGGGAGGAGAGCTTTCCTCTTTCCCGGGTCCAGATCCAGGGAGTCCACAACGTGGAGAATCTGATGGCCGCGATAGCGGTGGGGAAGGCCCTCGCAGTGCCTGCAAGGATCATCCAACAGGTCATCGAGGAGTTTCCCGGTCTTGAGCACCGGCTGGAATTTGTGCGCGACAAGAATGGCATCCGATTTTATAACGACTCCAAAGGCACCAATGTTGGCGCGGTGGTAAAATCCCTGGCCAGCTTTTCGGCGCCGATAATCCTCATCGCCGGAGGAATCGATAAGGGAGGGGAGTACCGGATATTGGAAGGGGAGATAAGGCGCAAGGTCAAGAAGCTTATTCTCTTTGGCGCGGCGAAGGAGAAGATTCGAGGCGCGTTGGGCCACCTCACCGAAACGGTGGTGGTGGAGAATCTGGCGGCGGCGGTCCAGGAGGCGTATCGGAACGCCGGGCGAGGAGATGTTGTTCTGTTATCTCCTGCCTGTTCGAGCTTCGACATGTTTCAAAACTACGCGGAAAGGGGAAAGGTCTTTAAGACTTTGGTTCTGAGTTTATGAAAGAAGGCATAGCAGTGGATGGGTGGCTCTTTTTTTCCGTGGCAGCGCTGCTGGCCGTGGGGATCACGATGGTGCTAAGCACCAGCTATCTCTACTCTCAAGAACGCTTCTCCGATGGCACCTATTTTTTCCGTAAACAGTTTACCGCTGTAGGGGTAGGAACGGTCGCCCTCTTTATCGCCGCCCTCCTACCCGCCGCTTCTTACCGCCGGTTTGCCTATCCCCTTTTGGCCTTGACGCTTTTGATATTGCTACTGGTCCTGATCCCCGGCATCGGTCTATCGCGCGGCGGTGCGAGGCGCTGGCTCCCCCTGGGCAGTTTCGCTTTTCAGCCGGCGGAGCTCGCCAAAATCTCTCTCGTGCTTTATCTGGCCCATTCCCTGGCGAAAAAGGGCGAGAAGGTCCAAACCTTCGCCATGGGAGTGCTCCCTCATTTGATTATCGGCGGCCTCTTTTTGGGGCTCATCCTGCTCGAACCCGATCTGGGAACAGCCCTCATTCTCGGTCTGATTCTTTTTCTCATGCTCTTTGTCGGCGGCGCCAAGTTCTCCCACCTCGTCTCCATAGGCCTCATGGCCTTGCCGGTTTTGGCGCTTGCGGTGGTCGGGGCCGAGTATCGCTTGCGGCGGCTGCTGACCTTTTTGGACCCTTGGAGGGATGCCTCGAATACGGGATTCCAGATTATTCAATCGTATATCGCGTTCGGATCGGGTCAGCTCTGGGGGCGCGGGCTGGGGGAGAGCCGGCAGAAGCTGTTTTACCTGCCCGAGGCGCACACGGATTTCATCTTCTCGGTCATCGGGGAGGAGCTGGGTTTTCTGGGAGCCCTGGCCGTGTTGACGCTTTTCGGCGTTGTCATCGTGCGGGGATTTCGCTTGACCTCGAGAATTGACGAACCGTTTTGTCGCTACCTGGCCTTTGGGCTGACGACCCTGTTGGGGCTTCAAGCATTGATCCATATGGGGGTGGTCATGGGTTTGATGCCCACGAAAGGCCTGGTGCTGCCGTTTATCAGCTACGGTGGTTCGGCCATGGTAATGAATCTGGCAAGCGCGGGGATACTGCTCAGCCTGTCGCGCAGGAGAATGTAGAAATGCGCCTGATCATAGCCGGCGGGGGAACAGGTGGACATCTTTTCCCCGGTCTGGCTGTGGCGCGTGAGTTTCAACGGCGAGATGCCATGACGGAAATCCTATTTGTCGGAACCGAGATGGGGATTGAAAGCCGGGTTCTTCCCCGAGAAGGCTTTCCCTTAGCGACGATCCCGATCAAGGGCATGAAGGGGAGAGGGATTGGGGGTTTATTGCAGGCCCTCTATGGTATCCCTCTAAGCCTTTTCCGTTCGCTTCGGATCATCCGCAGTTTTCGGCCGAATTGCATCATCGGCTTGGGAGGCTATGCCTCCGGCCCCTTTTTGCTCGCGGGAAAAATCAGCGGGATTCGCTGCGCTATTATGGAACAGAACCTGCGTCCCGGATTTACCAATCGGCTCCTGGGTCGGGTGGTGGACCGTGTCTTCACCTCCTATGAGAAAAGCGCTTCCTATTTTCCCCGCAGAAAGGTCATCGAGACGGGAAATCCGGTGCGATGGCAAACCCTTCCCCAAGTCGAGAAGGGAGGGCAATTCACCCTGCTCATATTCGGCGGCAGCGCCGGAGCGCACAGGATTAACCTCTGCGCCATCGAGGCTATGAAAAGGCTTAGGGGCTTGAGCTCCATGCTCCACATCATCCATCAGACCGGAGAGACGGATTTTGCCGCGATCAAAACTACCTATGGTTTCCTTCCTTTTGAGGCGGAGGTTTTCCCGTTCATCGAGCGGATAGACGAGGCCTATGCGCGGGCGGATCTTGTGGTCTGCCGCGCAGGCGCGGGCACGGTCGCGGAGCTGACGGTTTTCGGGAAGGCGGCGATTCTGGTTCCTTATCCTTATGCGGCCTATGACCACCAGAGGTTCAATGCCGAAGCGCTCAGAGATCATGGAGCGGCAGAGCTCATCCTGGATGCGGAACTGAGCGGAGAAAGGCTGGCTGAGATGATCCGCGCCCTTTATCTCGATCGCAGGCGACTTGAGGCTATGGGAGATGCGACGCGAAAACTAGGGAAGACTGAGGCGGCGAAAAAAATTGTCGACGAGTGTTTAGCGTTAATGGAAAGGCGTGAGGCGTGAGGCATGAGCCGTGAGCGAAATCAAAAAATATTCACTATTGCCTGTTGCCTCGTGCCTCGTGCCTGCAGTTGAGCCATGCTTGAGAAGAAACACCGCGTCCACTTTGTCGGCATTGGCGGGATCGGCATGAGCGGGATTGCGGAGGTGCTGTTGAATTTAGGCTACTCTGTCACCGGATCGGATGTGCGCGAAAGCGAGGCCACGCAAAGGCTCCAATCGTTGGGGGCCCAGGTTTTTATGGGTCACAGAGAAACCAATCTTTCCGGCGACCCTTCAGTGGTCGTGATCTCGACGGCAGTGAAATTTACCAACTCCGAAGTGTTGGAAGCGCGCCGGCGGAACATCCCGGTGATCCCGCGGGCCGAGATGCTCGCGGAACTGATGCGCATGAAATATGGCGTGGCCGTGGCCGGAAGCCACGGCAAGAC
>MGRY01000117.1:22353-29761 GCA_001799045.1 Deltaproteobacteria bacterium RIFCSPLOWO2_02_56_12
CACCACGACTTCGATGATCGCTGCCGTTCTGAGCGCCGCCGGGATGGATCCCACCATGGTGATCGGGGGAAGAGTAAGATCGTTGGGAAGCAACGCCAAGTTGGGACAAGGGGAAATTCTGGTGGCTGAGGCCGATGAGAGCGATGGCACGTTTCTGCTCCTTTCTCCCACCATCGCCGTGGTCACCAACATCGACCGCGAGCATATGGATTTCTATCAGACTATGGATCGCCTGGTCGAAAGTTTTCTCGCCTTCATCAACAAGGTCCCGTTCTACGGCCTGGCGATTTTGTGCCTCGACCATCCCAATGTGCGGGCTCTTCTACCGAAGGTCAAAAAGCGCTTTGTCACCTACGGCCTGTCCCCGGAGGCCGATTTTTGCGCCCGCGATCTCCAAACCAGCGCCATGGAGGTCCAGTTCTCGGTGATGCACCGCTCGACACAGCTGGGAAGGCTGAGACTCCGCCTGCCGGGACGCCACAGCGCCACGAACGCCCTGGCTGCCGTGGCCGTGGCCCGAGAACTGGAGATCCCGTTTTCCAAGATAGTGGAGGCATTGGGATCCTTTACCGGCATTCACCGCCGCTTCGAGATCAAGGGTGAGCCCAGAGGAATTCTAGTGATCGATGATTACGGGCATCATCCCGTGGAGATCCAGGCTACCGTGCAGGCGATTCGGGATAGCTGGAAGCGCCCGCTCACCGTGATTTTTCAGCCCCACCGTTATAGCCGCACCCGGGACCTCTTTGATGATTTCCTGACTGCCTTTGAAGGGGCGGACCGGCTGATCCTCACGGAGGTCTATCCGGCGGGAGAGGAGGCGATCGCGGGGATTAGCGGGGAAGCGCTCTATCAGGCGGTCAAACGGAGAGGACATCTTGAGGTCGGGTTTGTTCCCGATAAGAGAGCGATCGCGCGGCAGTTGGTTCCGAAGCTCAATGCCGGGGATATCGTGCTGACTCTAGGCGCCGGCGATGTTTACAAAGTAGGAGAAGAGCTCGTTGAGGAATTGCAGAAATGAAAAATGAAAATTGTAAAATGCAAAGTTCAAAAATTCTTTTCGACGGTCTGAAGGTGAGTCAGTTTTTGACAGGATTTTCATCATTTTGAATTTTTCAATTTGCACTTTGCGTTTTGCATTAGGATTAGAAATGGCCCAAGAGCCCTTAGTAGACGAGCTAAAATTGATCCCGGGCCTGAAGATCCGGCTGGGCGAGCCGCTGGCGCGCTACACCTCGATCAAGATCGGCGGCCCGGCCGACTATTTTCTCGAGGTCGAAAGCCGCGCCGCCCTGAGCCAGACTTTACAGCTTCTCGACCGTTACGGAGTTTCTTTCTGCCTCTTGGGAAAGGGGAGCAATGTCCTGGTGAGCGATCTGGGAGTGCGCGGTGCCGTGCTCCATTTGGGGAGGGAGTTCCAACAAATGGAGTGGCGAGAAGAGGATGGGAAAGTGTTGGTGACGGTGGGGGCTGCCTATCCAGTCACTCGGTTGGTGCGTGAGGCAGTGCGCAGGGGATACCGCGGGCTGGAGTTTGCCGAGGGGATACCGGGAAGCGTCGGTGGGGCGCTCGTGATGAACGCAGGCGCCTATGGCTCTGAGATGGAAAAAATCGTCGATCGGGTCGAGGGAGTCAGCCGGAAGGGGGAGCCGGTACATTTGGACAGAAGGGAGATGGTCTTTTCCTATCGCGACGCCCACCTCCCGCCAGGGACCATAGTGACCCAGGTGCGTATCCGTCTGGAAAAAGGAAAGGTAGAGGAGGCGCGGATAAAATTGCGCGAACTCGTGGCCAGGAGAAAAAAAAGCCAGCCGTCGGGTTATCCTAATTCCGGCTCGATGTTTCGAAATCCCCCCGGCGATTTTGCCGGGCGGCTGATCGAGGCCGCGGAACTTAAAGGGAAAAGAATCGGCAAGGCCGAGATCTCCCAACGGCACGCGAATTTTATCGTTAATCTCGGTGGCGCAAGGGCAGAGGATGTCAGGGGCTTGATGGAAATGGCTCGCAAGGAAGTTAAGAAAATATTTGGCATCGAGCTGGAGCCGGAAGTCCGGCTGTTGGGAGAATGGCCTTCCAGCTCCTTGGGCGAGTAAGGGCTATGGAGATTCTTGTTCGTCGTAAGGACAACAAAAAAAAGGCAGCGGAGAGGAGCCGGCCGCGCTTTCTCGTCTGGGTCGCTGTCGTGGCCTCGCTCTCTTCGGCCTTGGCCCTCTATGTCGGCTGGCGTCCAGTGGGCCGGCTGGCGGATCGATTGCGCGAGTCTATGCTGACCAATTCGTATTTCTCCGTACAGGAGATCAAGGTAGGCGGGGGGGAAAAGGTGGGAGGGAGCGAGATCGTGGCTATGGCGGGAATGAGCCAGGGGATGAACATCTGGAAGGTCGATCCGGCAACCATAGAGAGGAAAATAGGAAAGCATCCCTGGGTCAAACGAGTCCTGGTGCGACGGGAACTGCCCCGTCGGGTCGTGATCGAGGTGGAGGAGCGCGAGGTCAAAGGAATCGTGGTGATGGGAAAGCTCTACTATGTCGATGCTGAGGGGTCTGTTTTCAAAGAGGTTGAAGAAGGAGAAAAAACGGACTTTCTGCTGCTCACAGGGCTGCAGCAGGCGGATCTTACCTCCCAAAGCCATGCGACGCGTCAGAAGATTCGGGAGGCCCTGAAGCTAGGGGAGCTGATGGCGGCAGGCTCCCTTACCCTTTCTGAAATTCATTTTTCTCCTCAGGGAGGAGCGGTTCTTTACCCGATGGCCTACCCCGTTGCCCTTCATGTGGGTTGGGGAGATTGGCAGGGAAAGGTTCAGCGGCTCGAGCGAGTCTTGGAGATGTGGAAGGGAAAAGAGGCCAGGCTCGCTTCTCTGGACTTGAGTTTCCGCGACCGGGTAGTGGCGAAATTACGAAACAGCGGAAGGTTGAAGGGTTAAAGGGTTCAAAGGATAAATCTGAGATCTGAAATTTGAGATTCCGCGAAGCGGCTATGGGTAAGAAGAACAGGAACAGTCTTATTGTAGGTCTGGATATCGGGACTTCGAAGGTCTGCGCCGTCGTCGGGGAGATGACCGAGCGGGGAATGGAGATTATCGGCGTGGGTTCCCATCCCTCCCAGGGATTGCGCAAGGGAGTGGTCATCAATATCGAAAGCACGGTGGATTCCATCAAGAGGGCTGTGAAGGAGGCCGAGCTTATGGCCGGATGTGAGATCAACTCGGTCTTTACGGGAATCGCCGGAGGTCACATCAAGGGTTTTAACAGCCACGGCATTGTGGCGGTGAAAAATAAGGAAGTGACCCAGAGAGATGTCGACCGGGTTATTGACGCGGCTAAAGCAGTGGCCATCCCCATGGATCGAGAGGTGCTGCACATCCTTCCCCAGGAATACATCATCGACGATCAGGACGGCATCAAGGAGCCCTTGGGAATGTCGGGGGTGCGGCTAGAGGCCAAGGTGCACATTGTAACCGGCGCGGTTACCTCGGCGCAGAACATCATCAAGTGCTGCAACCGGACGGGACTGAACGTGGCCGATATCGCGTTGGAACCGCTGGCCTCGGCGGAGGCGGTTTTGACTCCTGAGGAGATGGAATTGGGGGTCGCGCTTGTGGACATGGGGGGAGGGACCACGGACATTGCCCTGTTTCATGACGGGGCGGTCAAGCACACCGCGGTTCTGGCTATTGGTGGAAACCATCTGACCAGCGATATCGCCGCCGGACTGCGCACGCCGATCGGCGAGGCCGAGAGGATCAAGCAGCGATACGGCTATGCCAGGACTTCCATGGTAACGAAGGACGAAACGGTGGAGGTGCCGAGCGTAGGGGGGAGAAATTCCCGGGCGATCTCACGGCAGATCCTGTGCGAGATTATCGAGCCTCGCCTGGAAGAGATTTTTCAGCTCATTCGTCGGGAAATCACCAGGTCAGGTTATGAGGGGTCATTGGCGTCAGGCATGGTGATGACCGGAGGTTCGACGCTGCTTCCCGGCATGATCGAGATGGCGGAACAGATCTTTAGCATCCCGGTGCGCCTCGGCGTCCCTACCCATGTCGGCGGCCTTATCGATGTGGTCTCCAGTCCGATTTATTCGACCGGCGTGGGATTGGTTCTTTATGGCATAAAGCGCCAGGATAAAAACTTTTTCCGCATCCGTGATAACAACCTGTTTGGCAAGGTGAGAAACCGGATGGTCGATTGGTTTAGCGAGTTTTTTTAACAAAAGGCAAAGTTAAAGAAGGAGGATAAACTATGTTTGAACTCGTGGAGCACGTTAATCTGGGCGCCCGGATCAAGGTGATAGGGATCGGCGGCGGAGGAGGGAACGCGGTTAACACCATGATCTCGTCCAAACTCACCGGAGTGGACTTCATTGTCGCCAATACCGACGCCCAGTCGATCGAGGCGAGCCGGGCATCGGTGAAGATCCAGCTCGGCGAGAAAATCACCAAAGGGTTAGGGGCCGGGGCCAATCCTGAAATCGGCCGGCGCGCCGCCCTGGAAGATCAAGAGCGAATTCGAGGCTATTTGTCTGGCGCCGATATGATCTTCATCACCGCCGGAATGGGGGGAGGGACGGGCACCGGGGGAGCGCCGATTATCGCCAAAGTTGCCCGCGAGGTCGGGGCGCTCACCGTCGGGGTGGTCACCAAGCCTTTCGTCTTCGAAGGCAAGAAGAGGATGGGCCAGGCCGAGGATGGCATCCACGAGCTCAAAGAGCATGTGGATACCTTGATCGTTATTCCGAATCAGCGTCTGCTCAGCATCGCGGCAAAGACGACCACGATGCTCGAGGCCTTCCAAAAGGCGGACGATGTCCTGCTGCAGGCCGTGCGCGGCATCTCCGATCTCATTATCACTCCCGGTCTGATCAACCTCGATTTTGCCGATGTCCGCACCGTGATGGCCGAGATGGGCCTGGCCCTGATGGGCGCGGCCTCTGCCTCAGGCGAGAATCGAGCCGTCGAGGCGGCGCAAAAGGCGATCTCGAGCCCCTTGCTGGAAGATATCTCGATTCATGGCGCCAGGGGGGTGCTGATCAATATCACGGGCGGCCCGGACCTTTGTCTCTACGAGGTCAATGAGGCAGCCACGATGATCCAGGAAGAGGCCCACGAAGATGCCAATATCATCTTCGGAGCAGTGATCGACGAGCGGATGAAGGATGAGATCCGCATTACCGTGATCGCGACCGGTTTTGGAGAAAAGGAGGAACGCAAGCCGGTCCTTAGCGCGGTTACCTATAATGCGAACAAAGACACCAAAGGCAAGAAAGTGGTCCACCTCGGCACTATCGTGGACGACCTCGACTCTCCTACCTGGCAGCGAAAGAAACATGATACCGGAGAAGTCGAAACCGTCACCAGCGACAAGGCCTCAATGCAATTTAGTCCAGAGGACGAGGATCGATTCGACATCCCGACGTTTTTGAGGAAACAGATGGATTAAAGGCGTTTAGCCATCAGCACTCAGTGTTCAGCTTCTTGGGGAAGTGAGAGGATCTGTCTCATAGACTTTTCTGATGAAGTAGGACCAGCGCTAGATGGCACCCCGATCCGAGATCGTCGCTTAAACGCCAAATATGGAAGTTGTTTTTCTTGTAAATGTTTCGATCTAACTTTTCGTACAGCCTCAACGTTTTGGGTGAGAGGCGCGGTCCGCCGCGTCCTTCTCAACCCAATGGTTATGCGGCGCTTTGGTCTTTCCCATCGGTTGTCTTCCCGGTGTGGATCAGTCAGTCGCGGTATTGTTCCTGCAGATGCACGTAATAAGCAACCAAGCGCGCCGGATCGTGATCAAAACGCGCCGAGATGCGGCGGCGCAACTCGCGAATTTCGTCGATGGGTTGATCATTCCGAATCTCTTTCATGGTTACCTCCAAGCAATTCCAAGGGCGTCACGAGTGCGGGCACGAAAAGACCAAGCATGGTGTTTACACGGCGTTGGTTTGCACCAGCTTTTCCTCCCTGGGCACATCAGCGCCAGTATACCGCGCACTCGGGCCGCGCGATCAGTCTGGCTAACCTCATAATACTGCCCTATGCCATCGTTGTCCAGGTGAGCGTCGAGACGGAGGTTGTCCATCTTTTGGCGAACGAGCGGGCCCTAAAGTGAAGTTTTCAACTTTTGCTCTCTTTTAAATCTCTCCAGCGCGAGCTGGATCAGCCTGTCGATCAGTTCCGTGTAGGAGATGCCGCTGGCTTCCCAGAGTTTGGGATACATGCTGATCTTGGTGAAGCCCGGTATGGTATTGATCTCGTTCACGATGACCTCTCGATTATCTCGGAGAAAAAAGTCCACCCGGGCCATCCCTTCGCAGCCGAGCGTCTTGAAGCTCTGGATAGCGATGTCTTGAATCTCTTTCGTGACCCCGGCCGGGAGTTCTGCGGGTATCTCCAGGACCGCTCCCTTTTCGTCCAGATACTTGGCCTCGTAGGAGTAAAACTCGTGTCCGGTGATAATTTCCCCGGGCACAGAGGCAATGGGATGATCGTTGCCCAAGACGGAGCATTCGATCTCTCTGCCCTGAATATACTCTTCCACGAGAATTTTGCTGTCGTATTGGAAGGCATCTTTTAGGGCGCGCTCCAATTGCTTCTTGTCGCTGACTTTATGGATTCCCACCGATGAGCCCAGATTGGCCGGTTTAACAAAGAAGGGCACACCCAATTGATGCTGCAAGTCTTCGAACTCTATTTCCTTGAACGAAGAGCAATCGAAAACGAGGAACCTGGCGGTCCGGATCCCGGCGTCTCTCAGCAAGCGCTTCATCAAGTCTTTATCCATGCCGACGGCTGAGCCCAAGACGCCGGCGCCGACGAACGGGACGTTGGCCAGCTTGAGCAGGCCTTGAACTGTCCCGTCTTCGCCAAAGGGGCCGTGAAGGACCGGAAAGACCGCGTCCACGCGGCCTACGGCTTCCCGGCCTGAGAGCCCTACCAGGGGACCCATCTTTCTCCCAGGAGCCAATGCGAGACTTTTGTCTGCCTTAATGGACGGGATCGACTTGGGCCAGCCTTTCCGGGAGGCTTCGATCAGAGTCCACTGACCCTTCTTGCTGATGCCGATTAAGAGGACCTGGTATTTTTTCCGATCAATGGCTTCGAAGATGTTCTTGGCTGACTGGAGCGAGATCTCATGTTCTGCCGATTTCCCGCCACAAAGGATGGCCACACGGAGTTTCCTTTTCATCGGGGCTGCCTCGAAAGTAGGCTGAAGATCGAAGATAGAGGATGGAGGATCGACCTTCGATCCTCGATCTTCAATCCTCTGTGTTGACTCATTGGCGGCCGTGACAGGGAGGGGGGCTAAGACCGCTTCCCCTTCGGCGCCGCTTGCTCGACAACCTTGACAACTTTTCCAGGGTATTGCGCCTTTTCGAATTTGAGTACGAAGTACTTGGCTTTGACCGGGTCTCC
>MGRY01000118.1:0-1386 GCA_001799045.1 Deltaproteobacteria bacterium RIFCSPLOWO2_02_56_12
GGTCGACATAAAGCGACACGGCCTTTCCCTTCCGAACCTTCTCCAACCCCTGCACCCCGTGGCACGAAAGACAGATCTCCTTGGATCCGGATTGCGCTGGCGCAAGAACCGGTAAAAGAAAAACAGCAATAAATAAAATAGCGGAACTTAGGAGGGACTTTCCCGGCCTTATGAATAGCGGTCTTGACAGACTAAGTGCATCCTTCTCAACCAAGGATCCCTCACATGCCGTAACCCTTCACCGTAGGATACTTCAACAGATAGATGTTTGCAAAAGCGCAGAGGAAAGGTAGAAACGTCATGAAGCAGCTCCTTCCTTGGCACCGCTTGTTTCCCATGCCGGAAGTATTTTTAAAAGAATCGCGAGAACTATGAAGGGGAGAATAAGCAAAGCAATTGCCGTCAACAACCCCTCGATTCCCGCGATCTCCATCTTGTACGTTGTAAGTCCTCGGAAACTTTTGGAGAACAGTTGACCCCCAATGACGATATTCCATCTGGTGGCGAATATCCCCAACTGAATCAAGATCACCGATATAAAATAGAACAGTTTCCTCAACTCCTCGGGGAGTTTCAGCGACTTCACCACAACCATAATCCCGAGAGGAATTAACATCCCGAGCAGGATCTGTATCACCCAGAGGCTGACAAACAACTTATCGGTGACGAGTTTCAAGAGTATCTTGATCGACTCCTCACTTTCGTAAAGACGATGAATAAAATCCAGCGCTTCCAAGGTGAAATCGACGATGACCGCGTAGAAGAGGTAAGAAGTAATCTTATCAAGACACCTCATATTGATGCCCTCTCCCCTCAGGGGTGTAATCACCATGTACAAAAATATTACCAGGGCAATCCCCGAAACGATAGCCGACATAAGAAACACGATCGGTATAAGCACGCTGCTCCACCACGGATTAGCCTTCACCGAGCCAAAAATAAAACCTACATATCCATGAAGAATAAATGCCGACGGTATGCCGATGACCGTGATCACCTGGATGGCTTTCTTATCAAATGCAACCGCTGCCTCACTGATATCGCTCGAAAACAGAGATAGTCCCCGGTAGATCCACTTCATCGGGGCCTTCCCGCCCTTCGACCACACGATCAGATCTTTTCGGTATTCAAACCATATCTCCAAAAGAAGCACCGCCATCAAATACCAAAGGTAGACAAAACCAAACATCGCCATCGCCGAGCCGAGCTGCGGTGTAAGAAATATCTCGTAAGCACGCCCGGGGTGGCCAAGATGGAATTGGAGGGGTAACGGGGCAATCAGAAGAAATGCCAAAGCCGTTAACAGAGCCAGCCGATAGGTCGGCTGAACTTCTTTAACGTTGAAGACCTGGACTAAAGAGGCAAGGATAAAGGCGCCGGCGACAA
>MGRY01000118.1:1393-9556 GCA_001799045.1 Deltaproteobacteria bacterium RIFCSPLOWO2_02_56_12
AATGTACGGATACACCACGATCAAAATCGACCAGTGGATCTCAAGCTCGTTGGGATAGATAAACCCGGTGACCTCCTGTGAAAGCTCTGACAATCTTTTTACCAATTCTGGGTTCATCGCACCTCCCCGTCGAGCTCGGCGTAATACACCTTGGGTTCAGTATTGAGATGGGGCTTCAGCACATGGATCTTGTTGATCCGCGTAAAGCGCACAAGCCGACTTGCCATGCTCTTTAAATCCCCGAAAATCCGCGCCTGCGTCGGGCACACCTCGACGCAGGCGGGAAGCATCCCTTTGACGATCCTGTGGTAACAGAACGTACATTTGTCTGCAGTCCGAGTCTCCGGGTGGAGATAGCGCGCCCCGTACGGGCACGCCTGAATGCAGTATCTGCATCCGATGCAGCGCTTGGAATCCACCAGGACAACGCCGTCTTCCGTTGCGAAGGTCGCCCCCACGGGACAGACCTGGACGCATGGGGGATTATCACACTGGTTGCAGAGTTTCGGAACAAAGAAACTTCTTAGGACATCCGTCTCCTCCGCCCTGGGTTTTTCTTTTTGAGCCTCAATGCTCGCAACCGTAACACTGCCATCCCTCTTTATGACGTATCGTTCCACCCAGGTCCGGCAAAAGAAGGGCTCCTTGGGCACATTGTTTTCCTTCTTGCAGGCCTCGATACACAAGCCGCACCCAATACACTTTCCTATATCAACGCCCATTCCGTAGAGGTGATTGGCTGGATCATATTTTCCGTTCCCGGGTTTTGCCTGGGCGTCCTTCAGAAGGTGCCGAAACACTCCGGCGGCGGGAAAAAACAAAATGGCATTTTTTATGAACTTTCTTCTATTCATAATCGTAATTACATCCTCTCGGGCCGATGTGGGTAATGGCATTCCCAGCAGAGAAATCTCTCTCCATGGGTGGCGAGGTCTATCTTGGGCGCATCCTTTCGGTCGGATTCCTTCCTGTGACACTTTCCACAAAATTCCCGTGTATCAGGCTTGGTCGGCCGGACACTCCTCGGACTGACCTTATGCTTCTCCGGAACGTTGTGACAGCTCGTGCAGCCGATGAGAGCGTGCGGAGAGACGGTTTTTATGCTGGCGATTTGCGCATGACAGGCGGAACACTCCCGAGGAGTCTGTGACGGCACCGGGTCATGAGGGTTGTGACACGTTATACAAGCCTTAAGCGGATTGTGGAGAACCGGATTGATCTGGGGAAAGCCGGTGGGTCTTGACTGATCATAAGCGTGACAGAAGACACAGAAGTCTCTTCCCCCCGACATTGCGGGCTTGTTGGCGGGATTCTCTATATGCGACTGCGCGGGCCCATGACACGTTTCACAGTTAACGGTCTTATGATAACCCGCCTTCTTTTTTTCCGCCTTGTCACCGTGGCAATTTCCGCAAATAGTCGCGCCCGCGAACACAATATTTTTCGCAGTTTCTCTTTCTACCGTGGATTGTCGATGGAATCGCCCGTCTGTCAGAGAGGACGGGAGGATGAAATATCTTACGGTGACGACACCGGTAATGATAACCGCGATGACCACCGCAAGCCTTTTGATCTGCTCAGGAATTCTCTTCAACATATCCTTCATCTTTTCTGTAACAACTGAACGACATGGCAGTCTGTTTTTTTCCATTAATCACGCATGATTTATGCCAAAGTGTAAAAACCTCTAAGTGGTGAATCTTACGAAAAAAAACAATCAGCCCGGAGCACTAGGATTCTCACTTTTGGGAATGGGCAATCCCGCCCTGCCTGAGCTGACTTAGCCGGAATGGCGTCGACAGCAGAAAAACGATCAAACAGCATCCGCGCTTTGAGAAGTGACTTGTTTTTGGGATCGCCAGAGGAAGAACTCCTTGGCGATCTCCGGGAACAGGGCATAGGAAAGCACATCCTCTTCATCGCCGGCCAGAGAGCCGATCTCTTTTCGCGCCTGCTCCATCCCCGGCTTGAGAAGATCCGCCGGCCGACAGCTTATCGGCTCCTTTTTCCCCAGCACCTTTTGCCTGACCTCCTCGCTGACCGGGCCCGGCGGCTGACCGTATAGCCCCATCACGTAATTCCGGGTCTCCGTAGTGACCACTGAATAACGCTTGCCAGTCATGACGTTGACCGTAGCCTGGGATCCCACGATCTGGCTTGTGGGAGTCACCAGCGGAGGATAACCAAGATCTTTTCTCACCGCTTGCACCTCATTCAAAACCGCCTCCAGCTTATCCTCCGCCTTCTGCTGCCGCAGTTGACTGACCAGATTGGAGAACATGCCGCCCGGAATCTGGGATTCCATGATATCGGCATGGATCTGGCTGCTCACCGGACTATCGAAATCCGCATACTTGGCACGCACCGTGCGAAAATGTTCCGCAATCTCCCCCAAAAGCCTCAAACTCAGGCCCGTATCATAAGGAGTCCCGCGCAAGGCCACTACCGTGGCCTCGGTGGCCGGCTGCGAGGTCCCCTGAGACATGGGAGAGATAGCTGTGTCGATGATATCCACTCCTGCCTCTACCGCCATGATGTAGGTCATGGGGGCCATGCCTGTGGTGCAGTGAGAATGGAGGTGAATCGGAAGCCTAATCCGCTCCTTCAACCGGCGAATAAGCTCGCAGCCCACGTAGGGCGAGAGCAACCCTGCCATGTCTTTCACGCAAAGCACATCCGTCCCCATCTCTACCAAGCGCTCCCCCAAACGCACAAAGTAGTCCACCGTGTGAACCGGGCTTATCGTGTAGCAAAGCGCCGCTTCGAGGATCTTCCCGCTCCTCTTGACGGCTTCAATCGCTGTCTTCATATTCCGCACATCGTTCATCGCGTCGAAAACCCTAAAGACATCGATGCCATTCTCAGCAGCCTTCTCGACGAAGCGTTCCACCACGTCATCCGGATAGTTGTGATAGCCGACAACGTTCTGACCCCGCAGCAGCATCTGCATACGCGTCTTCGGCATCGCCCGGCGAATGAGACGCAAGCGCTCCCATGGGCACTCCTTGAGATAGCGCAAAGTGGTATCGAAGGTGGCCCCGCCCCACATCTCCACCGACCAAAATCCCACCTGGTCGAGCTTCTCCGCTATGGGCAGCATATCCTCGGTGCGCATGCGCGTGGCCAACAACGATTGGTGCGCATCGCGCAATACTGTCTCGGTAAGCTCAATCTTCTTCGCTGTCATCGCTCCCTCCTAAACCGGGCCTTACGCAGCCTTCCTGGGTTTGGTGGGACTGGGTTCCCCCGCGCTCGCCTCCCTTTGTTCCATCCCCAGATAACTCCGCTTGTCCGGCCCCAAATAGACCTGCCGTGGACGAGAGATCTTCTGCTCCGGATCTAATAGCATCTCTTCCCACTGGGCAATCCAACCCGACGTGCGCGGAATGGCAAAAAGCACAGGGAACATCTCTACCGGGAAGCCCATCGCCTGATAGATTATTCCGGAATAGAAATCAACATTGGGGTAAAGCTTTCTCTTGATGAAGTATTCATCCTCCAGAGCAATCCGTTCCAGTTCCAGCGCAATATCGAGCAAAGCATTTCTTCCCGTAATTTCAAAAACCTGATCAGCCACCTGCTTGATAATCTTCGCCCTAGGATCATAGTTCTTGTAAACCCTGTGACCGAACCCCATCAATCGACCCTCGCCTGCCTTGACCTTCTTGATGAACTCCGGAACCTTGCCTTTGGACCCAATCTCACTGAGCATCTTAAGCACCGCCTCGTTTGCGCCCCCATGCAAAGGTCCGTAAAGAGCCGCGGCTGCCGCAGCCACCGAACAGTAAGGATCTGCCTGAGAGCTTCCTACGCTGCGCATGGCATTGGTGCTGCAGTTCTGCTCGTGGTCCGCGTGGAGGATGAAGAGAACATCGAGGGCCTTTTCCAGGATTGGATCGGGTTGGTATTTCACCTCCGTCATCTTAAAGAGCATGTTCAGAAAATTCCCCGTATAGCTCAAGTCGTTGTCTGGATAGGCATAGGGCATCCCAAGGCTGTGACGGTAAGCAAAAGCCGCAAGAGTAGGCATCTTGCCAACAAGTCGACAGGTCTGTTTTTTACGGGATTCGGCATCGAAGATAAGTTTGGCATCCGGATAGAAGGTGGAAAGGGCGGCAACGGTGCTCACCAACATGCCCATGGGGTGGGCGTCGTGATGGAAGCCATCCATGAACTTCTTGATGTTCTCGTGGAGGATGGTGTGGAAGGTGATGTCATGCTTCCATTGATCCAGCTCCGCCTTCGTGGGAAGCTCCCCGTAAAGGATGAGATAGGCGGTCTCAAGATAGGTGCTCTTTTCGGCCAACTCCTCGATGGTATAGCCCCGATAGCGCAGGATCCCCTTATCCCCATCAACAAAGGTAATCCTACTTTGACAGGATGCCGTATTCATAAAGGCAGGATCGTAGCTCATGAGCCCGAAATCATCCTCTGAGGCCTTGAGCTGCCTTAAGTCTACCGCTCCAACTGCCGCTCCATATTCAGGGTATGTCCCGTAAAAAATGGCGGCTTCATAACTCTTGCCTGTGCGGTTATCGATCAGCGTAATACTATCTTTCGCCATGGCTCACCTCCTTTAACTCGCTTTAGCAACCTCCGATCTATGCATCAACTCCACCAGCTCCTTGACAGCAGCCGCCGACTTCTGGAGGGCGGCCATCTCTTCGTGGCTGAGTTTGACCTCGATTACTTGTTCTACCCCTTTGGCACCAAGCTTGACCGGCACACCAACACAGAGACCACGAATTCCATATTCGCCCTCTAAATAGCTGCAACCGGGAAGAATTCTCTTCCTGTCTAAAAGGATAGACTCGGCCATCTCCACGATGGCAGCAGAGGGAGCATAGTAGGCGCTTCCTGCCTTGAGGAGTTTGACAATCTCACCGCCTCCATCCCTTGTGCGCTGGACGATGCGGTCAATCTTTTCCCCCTCCAGGAGATCCGTTATGGGCACCCCCGCCACTGTGGTGGTGTGAACCAGAGGTACCATCGTGTCCCCATGCCCACCCAGGACATAGGCCTGCACTTCCTCCACGGAAACGTTAAGCTCCTGAGCGATAAAGGTACGAAAGCGGGCCGTGTCTAAAACCCCGGCCATGCCAAAGAGCCGGCTACGTGGGAATCTACTTAACTCAAGGGCTGCCTGCGTCATCGCATCAAGAGGATTGGTGACCATGAGAATGATGGAGTGCGGGGAGAAACGAACAACCTCGCCGATGATGCTGCTAACAATTTTCAGATTGGTCAGAACCAGATCATCGCGCGACATCCCGGGCTTGCGGGGGACTCCTGCGGTGACGATGACCAGGTCTGAGCCGGCAGTCTCGTCGTAGCCGTTGCTGCCCACGATCTTAGCATCGGAGCCTACCAGAGGGCCCGATTCCAGGATATCCAGGGCCTTGCCTTGGGGCAGATCAGGAATCACATCCGTCAAGACGACATCGGCGTAGCCGAGCTCGAAGATTCTCTGCGCCGTAGTGGCCCCGACATTCCCAGCACCAACAACGGTTACCTTTTTACGCATAGCCCTCACCTCCTCTGAATCGTATTTTTGGACGCCACGATCCGCGTGACATCACGCTGCTAGTTGCAATTGCTTAATAGAAATCCGCGCCCCTCTCGTGCTGACTCGCGCTCAAGGTAAAATAATGAGCAAATCTTATGCCAAATAATTCCAATAAGAATTTCTAATGATATAGATAAAAAAAACTGCATGGCGTGTGTAGAAAGTAGCGTGAATCAAGAAAAATCCCCGCGACCAGGGCAAGGCGAAATAAAAGGGCGGTCCCTCACCTGTTCTATAGTAGAAACAGCTCTTCGCAGACTTGCGAGATGGAAAGGGACATTTTCTCTCATGTGAGAAGAGCCGCTGGCGCCTGATCGCCCCGCATTACGGCCGATGAAGCGCGGAATGGCTGCCGGCTATTTCTTTCTGTGACACCGGTTACAGCTCTTGGCGTCTTTGGTGGCAAATGCCTTTGTCCCTTCGTGGCATTTCCCGCAGGACTCGCCCTCGTTGAGCTTCGCCATCTTCATTTGGGCAGGATCAGCCATTTTTTTCATCTGAAAAATTTTAGTGTGGCAATCGGGACACGCGAGCTTCTTCTCCGTCACATGGAACTTGTGACTGAAAGGCACCGCTCCCAAGGGATTCTTCTCCCCGTAAGAGAAATCTTTTGGAACAGGGACCTCTGCCCCCACTGCGAGGTTTTGGCCCAGCCATAAAACAATAACGGCAAACGCCATTACTGCGCCCACAAAAGAGAGATGTCTGAAATTCATTGATGTGTGCTCCTTTCCATTTTTTTCTTCCCTTTTTTAAACCAGTGGTTCTGCGAACACAAGCCTAAACTTTCACTAGCTTCCCCTTCTTCCAAAGTGACGCGACCTCGTAAAAGAGAAAACGGTTACTTATAATCCTTCCGCGTTATGGCATGTTCCACACGCAGCAGTATATGGAATGGGCATCGCCCTGGCCGGCTCGACACCCTTCACGGCTGAATTGTTTTTTCTGGGGACATCGAAGAGATGCGATGTGATGTCGTTCACCCAGTAATTCTTGCCGTCTTTCCTCGCCAGGCCCTTTCCGAGACCGGCGCCTGTCTGCATGGTTTTGGGATTATGGCAGTCGACGCAATTAATCTGCATGGCATGCGGCATGCCGATCTTCGCAGCAGTATGGGCCTTCACATCGGCCGTCTCCTGGTGGCAACCGACGCATAGGGTATTCTTGCCATCCCTTACCGCTTGTCTGAGCTGGTGCTTGACTTCGGACATGCCGTGGGGATCGTGGCAGTTCGAACACGTCATGAGCTGCTTTCCGTTTATGTACTTCTTTGACCTGATGAAATCGGTCCCCTGCTGGTGATGGGATTTTGAGTGGACCTTGTCGGGCCAGAAGTCTGTCTGGGCCGCATCTTCTCTGGTGGTATGGTTGATGAGGTACTCGTTCCTGCTGATGCCGGGAATGAGCATCCTGTTTTCCTTGCTGACCGGCTGATCGTTTTTGAGGTTGCCCTGCGGCCTGCTGTGGCATTGGTCGCAGATGACTGTCGCCCTTTCAGAAGCGAGTTTCCCCGGGCTTACGATCGTCGATGCCTTTTTCGCTTGCGGCGACCTGACGTGCTCGGAGCCGGGGCCGTGGCAGACCTCGCAGCCGATGTTCAACTCATTGGGTATGCCGTCGCCGTCGATATCGGCCTCGCCGTTGGGGTCATTGACCGCGCCGGCAACGAAGCCACCCCCCGCGGTCGGGGTAAGGGTATATCCGGTGTAATGGCACGATGCGCAGTCAATCTCGAACGACTTCTTTGCCGGCGGATCGGTCAGCTTCTTCGTCGCCTCGTTGAAGAGCCAGTCCGCGTGATAGTCTCTCCACGGCTTTCTCGTCCGGTCGTTGTAGCTCTCGTTTCCGAGTGAATTGTACTGGACAAACGGGAAGAGAGAGCCGTTCGCCCGGAAAAGGTAGCGCTGCTTGTAAAGGCCGCCGCCGTAGGTCATCTCTACGGTGTAGACCTTTGGAGCGTCGGAGGGATCTTTCACATTTTCGGTTTTGAATTTCAGTTTGCCGTCGCTGTCTTTGAAAAATGTCGCGGTAAAGCTGACCGATGCGGGGTCCGCAGGCATCTTCTCGGACATCACATATTTGTCGAACCCTCTGCCTTTATCGAAATTGTAAAAATAAAACTTGATGCCCGCCATCAGCTTGTTCAGGCCGTCATTGAAATTGGGGAAGCGGGAATGATCCTGCAAACCGCTCGGTTTCCCGACCACGCTGATGCCGAGCTTGTGGAGCGTCTTCTTTTCGCTCCCGTACTGCTGATGGCACATCAGGCACTGCGAAGTGCCGACGTGGGTTGCGTTGTCGGGAATCCTGCCCGAAAGAAGTATCTTGATCGGCTTCCCCGAGACAGCAGACGCCGATACCGCCTTATTGGACTGGTCTCCGCCGGGGAGATGCTCTTTATCGGACGGCTCGACGTAAATGAAGTAGTTTCCGTCAGCGACTTTTGCTATGGTGAAGTTGCCTTTCTTATCCGTCGTCGCTTTCTGGTACTTATCCCTGTTCGCCGCGAGGGTATCCTCCATCGGTTCATCATTAGGGGCATTTTTCTTAATGTCGATCGACGGCGGCTTTCTCAACGCCACTACATCGGCGGTCGG
>MGRY01000118.1:9710-9800 GCA_001799045.1 Deltaproteobacteria bacterium RIFCSPLOWO2_02_56_12
CTTCGGCCCATGTTTTTTCTCCTTCTGTTTCTCCTTTTTGGTCTCCTCATGTTTGCCTCCCGCTTTAAAATTTCCTAATGGCTGCTTGCG
>MGRY01000119.1:0-1341 GCA_001799045.1 Deltaproteobacteria bacterium RIFCSPLOWO2_02_56_12
GAGGGCCCAGACCTCCATCTCGCCGAAGCGCTGGCCGCCGAACTGCGCTTTGCCGCCAAGGGGCTGCTGCGTGACCAGGCTGTACGGGCCGGTGGAGCGCGCGTGCATCTTGTCGTCGACGAGGTGGTGCAGCTTCAGCATGTGCATGTAGCCCACCGTTACCGGGCGGTCGAACGCATCACCGGTACGGCCATCATGCAGCGTTACCTGGGTCTTGCCCGCCGTAAATCCGAGCTTCTTGCTGCGCTCGTCCTCCTCCGGATAGGCAAGGTCGAGCATCGTCCTTATTTCCTCTTCCGATGCCCCGTCGAACACGGGTGTCGCGAACGGCACGCCGTCCACCAGATTTTCTCCAAGCTGCATGATCTCATCGTCGGTCAGCTGCGACAGGTCTTCCGATTTGCCGCTGTGGTTGTAGATCCGGTTCAGCAGCTTGCGCATGTCGGCCGCCTTCGCCTGGGTCTTGAGCATCTCCCCGATCTTGAGCCCCAGGCCTTTGGCCGCCCAGCCCAGATGGGTCTCCAGAATCTGCCCTACGTTCATGCGCGAGGGGACCCCCAGCGGATTGAGCACGATGTCCATGGGCGTACCGTCGGCCATGCAGGGCATGTCCTCCACCGGCACGATCTTGGAGATCACCCCCTTGTTGCCGTGGCGGCCGGCCATTTTGTCCCCAGGTTGCAGGCGGCGCTTCACCGCCACGTAGACTTTGACCATTTTCTGCACGCCGGGCGGCAGTTCGTCACCCTGGGTGAGCTTTTTCTTTTTGGCATCAAAGGCGCGGTCGAACTCCTCGCGCATGCGCGACAGGGACTCCTTCAACTGCTCCAGCTGAACCTGCGCCTCCTCGCCCGACAGACTGATGTCGAACCAGTCATAGCGTTCCACGCCTTCAAGGTACGATTTGCTGATCTTGGTGCCCTTGGCGAGCTTCTTCGGCCCCCTGTTGGCGGTCTTGCCGATGAGCAGGCGCTCGATCCGCTCGAATGCGTCGCCCTCGACGATGCGCATCTGGTCGGCGAGGTCCTTCTTGTAGCGCTTGAGTTCCTCGTCAATGATCTGCTGCGCGCGCTTGTCGCGCTCGATACCCTCGCGCGTGAACACCTGCACATCGATCACCGTGCCCGAGATTCCGGAAGGCACGCGCAGGCTGGTGTCCTTTACGTCGGAGGCCTTCTCGCCGAAGATGGCACGCAGCAGCTTCTCCTCGGGCGTGAGCTGGGTTTCGCCCTTGGGCGTCACCTTGCCCACCAGCACGTCGCCCGCCTCCACCTCCGCACCGATGTACACGATGCCCGATTCATCCAGCCGTGAGAGCTGGGCCTCGGACAAGTTCGAGAT
>MGRY01000119.1:1387-5826 GCA_001799045.1 Deltaproteobacteria bacterium RIFCSPLOWO2_02_56_12
ATTTCCAGCATTTCCTCTTTTTTGCGCAGGTAGGCGTCAAAGTTGCCGGGAAAAGAAGTCAACTTTCCCCGGTCAAGCTCGATGATGCGGGTCGCCAGATGTTTCAGAAACGTGCGATCGTGAGTGATAAAGATCAGCGAACCCCGGTAAGCCAGCAGAAACTTCTCGAGCCAGGTAATGGCGCTGATGTCGAGATGGTTGGTCGGCTCGTCCAGCAGCAACAGATCGGGCTCGCTCACCAGGGCCCGCGCCAGCATGACCTGTCTGCGAATCCCGCCGGAGCAGTCGGCGAGACGCTCGTCAGCGGGCAAACCCAACCGCGTCAAAACTGTCTCGACCTTCCGGCCGATGTCCCAGCCATCCAGCGCATCGATGCGCGCGTGCAACTCGGCCAGCCGCTTCAGGGACGACGGCTCTCCCGCGCCTGCCTGGCGTGTCACATAGTGGTACTCCGTCAGCAGCGCGCCCAATTCGCCCAATCCGGCGGCCACCATTTCAAACACGGTCTGTTCCGTATCAGCAGGCACCTCTTGCTCGAGATGCCCGATACGCAGCGTATCCTGGCGCCAGATCTCGCCGTCGTCCGGCAGCGCCACCCCGGTGATGGCCCGAAGCATGGTCGATTTGCCGGTGCCATTACGGCCGACGAGGCACACCCGCTCACCCGGCTCGATTTGAAAATCGACATGGGCGAGCAACGGCAAATGGCCATAGGCCAGAGATACATTGTCGAGGCGAAGTAAAGGCATGGATTACTAACCGGCCGCTAAATATTTTGGGAGACTTGCCTATATAGGAAAAAAAGGTGTCAGGATCAACAAGCAAATCTCACCTTTCGAGAATTCCCGAACGGGCTCTTTCACAAGGGCGGCGCCTTGACCACCACCGTGGAATCAATGCTCGCAATTGTAGGTCTACCGCACTTGGCCATGGTTATCTCGATCTCCTCACGGAGAATCTCCAACACTCGGGTGACGCCTTGCTCACCGTCCACGGCGAGACCCCAAAAGAGTGGACGACCTATGAAGACGGCCTTGGCCCCCAATGCCAGGGCTTTCACGACGTCGGCCCCGCGCCTGACGCCTCCATCCAGCAGAATCTCGATTCCCCCCTTAGCGGCAGCCACGGCCTCGGAGAGGACCTCAATCGTTGCCAGGGTGTTGTCGAGATGCCGTCCGCCGTGATTGGAGACGATAACGGCGTCAGCTCCGGCCTGCGCGCATAGCTCGACGTCCTCGCCCGTCATGATTCCTTTGGCGACTACGGGAAGGTTGGTCTGCGATTTGATCCACTCCAAATCCTTCCAGGTGGCCGCAGGGTCTGCTCCCCCTGGGGCCGGAGTCTCCCCCGGACCTGCTTTTGGGTAGTTGACGCCTCGGGTTTGTTTATAGTTGTTCCGGATGTTGCGTTCCCGCTTGGGTGGCCACTGGGAGTCCAGAGTAATACAGAGCGCCTCATACCCCGCTTCTTTCGCGCGGCTGAGCCAGCTTTTCGTCATTTCTCGGTCGCGGAAGGAGTACAACTGGAGCCAGAGGTGACCCGTGGCCGCCTTGGCCAATTCTTCAAAGGGAGCACTTGCATTGGCGCTAACGGCCAGGATGGTCCCGAAGGATGCCGCCGCCCGGTAAGTGGCGAACTCCCCCTCAGGATGCGCCTTCTTATGCCCTCCGCAGGGCGCCAGAAGAACCGGAAGGCTCACCTTTGTCCCCAGCACCGTGGTAGAGAGGTCAAGGGCGCTCACGTTCCCCAGCACCCTTGGGCGCAAGGCCCAGGACTCAAAGGCACGGCGGTTCCGCTCCACACTGATCTCATCGGTTGCGCCTCCGGCGATGTAGTCGTATTCCTCTTTGGGTAGGCGCTCCTTGGCGAGGGCCTCAAATTCGAAAAGATTGATCGGTCCCGGGCTTGTATTCATGGAATCCTCCTTGCACCTTCGAGGTCAGGGCTCAACTTTATCCTCAACCGTCCTTTCAACTACAAAATGTAAAATCTTTTCCCGTATCAGAAGCTCCGCCAATTGAGGAATGATTTATCAGAGCAGAGTTTCTCGACGTTCAACGAAACGGATATGCCCCGGCTTTTCAAATAGTCGGCAATCGGCTTTAAAGGCAGACCCACTGCGGTAAGGTAATCGCCGTCGATGGATTCGATCAGGGCGCGGCCCCGCCCCTGGATCGAATAGGCGCCCGCTTTATCGAGAGATTCGTTGCAAGAAAGATAGTCCTCAATCTCTTTTTCCGAGTAGTCGCGCATCTTTACGGAAACTTCTTCTACCATCCTGAGTCCCGGCCCGCCTGAACCATCGACGATTGCGACACTGGTGAAAATCCGATGAGTCTTGCCTGAGAGAGAGCGAAGGATTTGTTTCGCGTCGGCTATGCCGTCAGGTTTACCGACCTTTTTTGCGTTTATGAGAATCATCGTGTCGCTCCCGATGACAATGCTGTTTGGATTGTCCCTGGCGACCGATGCGGCTTTTCCGAGAGCAAAGTCCAGTACCTCGTCTTCGACGGGGCGATCGGACGACGCAAGTTCATCGAATCCTGGAGCAATCACTTCGAAGGGCAAGCCGAGAAGTTCCAGTATCTCGCGACGGCGGGGGGAGGTGGAGGCAAGGATGAGTCTCATAGAGAAAGAAGCCGTGCCCGCCCTTCGACTTTGCTCAGGGCCATGAACTTGTCGAATGGTGGCTCGTGTTCGTGCTCGTGAAACGTGGGGTCCATTGGTTCAAACTTTGAAGCAACGGACGCTGCGTAATTCCGTAGGCGCTCGACCACCTCGCTCACGTTGTTTGTTCGAACCATTTGAGATCGCAGTTCCGCCGCCCCGCGGGAATTTCTGCAATACCAGGCCAGATGTTTTCGCATCCCCACAAAACTTGGGTTTCCCCGCTGTTTCTCAAAATGGTTGCTGTGCTCCAGGATCACCCTGAAGCGCTCCTCCAGGCTGATGGAAACGTGAGGAATAGATACGGCGCCCTTTGAGCGCAGGGCCTGTTTCACTTGCTCCTTGGTTCTAAAGATCCACGGATTTCCCTGGGCAGAGCGCCCCAGGAGAACCCCATCCACGTTCGTTTCACGCACACGACGGTAGACATCCTGCATGTTTTGCAGGTCGCCGTTGCCAAGAATCAAGGTTCCGGAATTCTCTGCCATCTTGACGGCCCGAGCTATGGCTTCCCAATCGGCGTTTCCCTTGTACATTTGTTTGAGCGTTCGGCCATGGAGGGAGATGACCGAGGGTTTTTCCTCCAGTAGAGTTTGAATCCACTCCTCCACGACGATGTGGTCATATCCCAGCCGGGTCTTGACCGACACCGGGATGAGACGCCGCCGGGGGGGAATCTCCAGCCCGCTCCTTAGTCGATTCGAAATCCTGATTGTTTCAATCAACTCCGGGTTAATCTTCAGGTCGCACAGAGTTTGTCCTTCGCGCCAGTGTTTGATGCCTTGACCCGCGGTTCGGATAATGGAGCGGGCCAACTTGGGGTTGAGGATCAGAGCGGCTCCGCTGCCCTTGGCCGCAACCTTTTTCGCGGGACATCCCATATTGATATCCAGGCCATCGAACCCGAGCTCGCAGACGATGTGTGCGACCTGGTAGAACAGCTCGGGCGTATGCCCGTAGATCTGTGCGACAACCGGACGTTCGATCTCGGAATAAGCGAGGTCTCTGATCAGCGTGTGGGGCGCGAAGAAAGCGGTCTCGACGTTGACAAACTCGGTAAACGTAACATCGGGGCCGCCGTGCCTGGCCGTGATAAATCGAAAAGAGGCATCGGTGACTCCATCCATGGGGGAAAGACCGATGACGGGCTTATCAATCTTTTGCCAGAAATTCATAATTTACGGGATCAAGGATGAAGGCGGAAAGATAAAATAAGGCCACAGGCTCCGAACCATGCTTGAGAAATCGATAGGAAATACCTACTGATTTCTCAGGCTATTATAGTAGCTATCTTATGTAAATTCTCGTTTAATTTTCTTCTACTTGGTCGACACTCCGAGCCCCGCCGCCTTCACCCTACGCAACGCCAGCTTCTCGCCGGTCTCATAATGGCGTCCCTCCACCGCGAGCCGCGCCTCCTCATCCAGCTCATCGTCCCACTGGCCGAGTGAATAGCCATACCACGGCATCTCGGGTTTGAGCTTTGGCAGGCCAAGTTCTTCCCAGAGCTTGCGCGCGTGCTCCATATACTCGCGCTTGGGCAGCGAGATCGGCGGAAACGGTTCCTTCTGAATCGCATTGCACAGCATCGCAGATTCATCGGCGGGCAGATGATACGACACTACATCCGTGCCGAAAACATCATCCTTATAGAGAAACGGCGGCGCGTGCCCCTTCTCCATTCCGGGAACGATGTGCACGTCCTTGTGCGGCTTCATGCGATAGCACATCGCCCAGAAAACCGCCGCCTCGTTCGAGGGATCGATATCCTC
>MGRY01000119.1:5839-6369 GCA_001799045.1 Deltaproteobacteria bacterium RIFCSPLOWO2_02_56_12
ATGTTGTTGGCCGTGAGGGCCACATACGGGATCGAATATGCCTGCGCGATGGCGTGTTTGCCCCAGCCAGGAAATCTCTTGTTTATCGCGACCACTACGGTAAATCCCCGTCCGGCCTGCGGACAACCCGCGCGAACGAAGCCTGTGATGCGCTGTTTGCACTGCCTGTTCATAGAGCCCTGCTGCTGGATAACGTGCATTACCTCCTCCTCGGCGTGCTCATGGCCGGCGACCGTGGTAATGAACAAAGGCTTTTTCCGTTGCGTAATGCACTTTACATTCATAACCAACGTCTTCATCACCTCTTCGTGATAGCCGTGCCATTCCGACATTGGCCCTTCCTGCACTGTTTCGTTCAGCTGCAAGTCGCCTTCAATTACGATTTCACTGCTCGCCGGAACATAGATGTCGTTTGATTCGCATTTCACGATTTCGATGCTCTTCCCGTCGGTAAAGTGGGACGCGAAACTCAGCTCATCCTCCTTAAAATCCACTTTGGTGCATGCCGCCATATAGACCGCCGGTTCCGC
>MGRY01000120.1 GCA_001799045.1 Deltaproteobacteria bacterium RIFCSPLOWO2_02_56_12
CGTGATCGCCTCGTCGTTGGGGGCATCGGCAACCAGCACGGCATCATGCGCCCCCAACGTCCAGTAGATGTCTTTAACTTTGATTCCAAGCCTCTGTCCAGCGGCCGTCAGGGCCTTGGCCCTCTCGGTCGTCTGCTTGACGTTGCGAATCCCCTGATCGGTGAAGTTGATCAAAACAATATAGGTTGCCATAAGAGCCTCCTTCCCCGTCCCCTTTACCCTTCTCGCCCCTCCGTCTCCCCGGGCTTAGCTGTAAGGGTCACGGAGCGCTGGAGAAGCTCGCCTTGGCGAAAGATCGTAAGCTTCACCTCACTGCCGGCCTCGGTCCCGCTGATTATCCGAGTAAACTCTCTCGGATTATCCACTTCGGCGCCGTTAACAGCCAGGATGACATCCCGTGGCAGAATCTTGCCCTTTTCTGCCGGCTGACCGGGCAGCACGGAGTTAACCAGGACCCCTCTTGCCGGCGCTAGGCCCAGAGTATCCGCCAACTCCAGCGTGAGCTCCGACACTCTAACTCCCAACCATCCCCAGACTATCTTTTCCCCCTTCAGCAGGCGAGGAATGATATTTTTGATAACGCTGATGGGAATGGCAAATCCCATGTTGCCGCTTTGGGAAGCCATCGTAATCATCCCCACGGTCTCTCCTCTGATATTCACCAACGGCCCGCCGCTGGAGCCGGCGTTGGCGCCGGCGCTGGTTTGTATAAAATCGAATCCCGCCAGAACATTCTGGCTTCTTCCCTTCCGGCTGATGATTCCCTGACTCAGGGAGCTTTCCCGACCAAAGGGATAACTCAGGGAGGCCACCAACTCTCCCACTTTGAGGCCGTTGGAATCTCCCAAGGCGAGAGCGGGAAATTCCTTGCCTTCGACTTTGAGAAGCGCCACATCCACCTGAGGATCGGATGCGATGACCTGAGCCTTTAAGCGCCGCCTGTCATGGAGAAGGATCTCAACCTCGGATGCCCCTACGATGACGTGATGAGCCGTAAGAATATATCCGTCGGGGTTGATAATAAAACCCGACCCACGGCTGTTGCCTGGTCTTTGCGAACCACCGTCAGCATCGGTTGAAGCCTTGCCGTGGGCGCGGATCTGAACCACGCCCGGTTGGACCTTTTCAGCCAGGCGCTCAAAGGCGCGGCTCAGCCGCTCAAGCTCAGGGTCTGCTTCGCCAGTTGTTCCCCCTCGCCAGAAAGAATGTTCCTGCGAGAAAGAAGCTGCGCCGACAAACACCAATAAGAAAGATAAAAATAGACTGCTGAATAGCCGGTTCATGACCCCTCCGTTCAAAGCTGCCGCTTCTCCAGAATCAACGACATCCCGGGTTTCTGCACCTGGATCCGGTGATAGTCTTTCCGTCTGGTCAGCTCGTGGACCAATGTCACCAAAGGATGCCTCGCGCTGATATATTCTTTGGGCGGACCCGCAACCCGCATCGCCTCGATATCCTCCTTGCGCAAAGCCCAGCGAAGAAGCAATTCCTCATCAGTCACCCCGGCTCCCCCCATCTTGCTGCGAATTTCCCGAATCGACGGCTCAGGCGGTTCCCACCGGGCCAGCTCCCTGGCCCGGGGACGGCCCAAAATCTTATCTTTTACATTTGGGTCCATCGTGTCAGCCCCCTCTTTGCCCCAAAGCCCCAGAGCGTATTGGATCACCTGATCCGTAACCTCTTTATAGCGTTCGCCGAGAATAACATTGATTGCCGCCTGGCTGCCAACAAATTGAGAAAGAGGTGTGACCATGATGGGGTAACCGAATTCGGCGCGGACGCGGCTCGCTTCCAGCAGTGTCTGTGCCAAACGATCCTCCATGCCCATGAGGCGAAGCTGATGGCGGAGATTGGATATCATCCCCCCCGGCACCTGGTGCAGGTATTGCGCGTAATCGTACTCAACCGGAACCCCGATGGGAAAACCCTCCCGTCTGGCAATAAAGGTGAAATGTTCGGAGACCGGCCTCAGCACCTCTTCATCGATCATCGTCTGATAACCCAAAACGCGGGCGTTCTTTGCCACGTTGAACAAGGAAGGGTTCGAAGAGGCGTCAGCCAGAGGAGGAATAGCCGTGTTTACTGTTCGCGCCCCAAGTTTGATCGCCTCCAGACAACAAAGAGGACCCAGACCGGTGGTACAGTGGGTGTGAAATTCCAGGGGAGTGGTCCGGCTGTTCTGTAAAATTAGCGGAACCAGCGTCCGCGTGCGCTCGGGCGTGAGCAACCCTCCGGGATCCTTAAGGCAAAGACGGGCAACTCCGAGCGAGACTGCCTCCCGGCTCTTCCGGGCATAATAGTCATCGCTGTGCTTGGGTGAGACCGAGAAGATCAGGTTGATGATGGGTTCCAGCCCTGCTTTTCGGGAAAGAGTTACCTTTCGCTGCCAACCGGAAATATCGTTCCACTCCTCGGAGATGCGCGCTTGCCTTAACCCATTGGCCGCCATGCGCTCAAGAAACAGGCTGTAGACGGACAGGGGAGTGATCTCGAAGGCATTGATCCTTCCGGCGCTCATTCGCAGGGGAGTCTTTTTGATCCGCCGGGCAACCAGCCGGATCCGCTCCCAGGGATCATCCTTAAGCTCCCGGACACATTTCTTGAAATGGCTGCTGGCCATCAGCTCAATGGCATCGAAACCCGCGCGGTCCATCTGCTCGGCGACGGGGAGCATCATGCCGGTCTTCATACTCAACGCCCACAGACTCTGCTGCCCGTCACGAAGCGTGGTATCGACAAAACGGACCTCGTTCATATCATCTTTCGGGTCATTGCTTCGGAGCGGCAAAGCCTCTCATCGGTCAGGAGAGCCATTCTCTTATGGGAAGGATTAGGGCTTTTAGTAAAGTTTCTTGATAAACCCGCTCTTCTCCAGTTCTTCTACGAAGCTCGCATCGGCAAATTCCTCAGGCTTGTGATTCCACACCTCCGGCCGGGTCATCGCCACATATTCGAAACTCGTCTTCATCCCCTTGATATTAGGATAGGGAGCGGGCAGGAAGGCCTTGGAAAAGATCTCGTAAGACTCGTTGACGAGCTCTTCGTCATCCAACCGGAGGGTCTTCTTTATCACCTTTTTGCCGAACTCTCGATCCTTTTTAAAAACGGCGATCCCTTCAAGGTGCGCCTTCATATAACTCAGGATCATCTCCCGGTCGCTCCTGGCCGTTGCTTTTCGGGTCGTGATCTCCATCCAAGGATAATTGACCTCCTTGGCCGAGTCCCAGAGCATCGAGAAGCCAAGCCGTTGGGCTCTGCCGTAGCCAGGGTGGGACATGGCAGCTCCGTCAACTACGCCGCTTTTGAGTGCCACGATTCGTTCCGCGTCGCCACCGGTCTGGATAAGAGTCAGGTCGCGATCCGGATTGAGTCCCTTTTTTCGTGCGATGTAGCGCACGAGAAAATCCGTGAGCGAGCCTAGGCTTGAAACGGCTATTTTTTTGCCCTTCAGGTCTTCTACCCTTTTAATCTCGGGCTTTACCATGAGAGCGTGAATAACGCCGGGCATAGTGTGAGCGAGGATGGCCATGTCCGAGCCGGCAAGGTTCGCGTTAATAACTGTGGGGGTGGCTATGGGTGAGATCTCGATATTGCCACTGATTAGAGCTTTTGACGCAATCCCTGAGCCGTTCATCGTGATGACCTCTGCGTCGAGACCATACTTCTCAAAAAGCTTGGCCTCTTTGGTGACAAAGATAATGATGTTACCCATGCTGACTGACGGGACGCCAACGCGGATCTTCTTAAGCGCCTTCCCCTGGGAAAAAGCCAAAGGGGGAAGAACCATAACCAGCCAAAAAAGAAAAACCGAAAAGATCTTTTCCCGAGAAAACATGGCTGCCAGCCTCCTTGCTAAGTGGTTTGGATAATCACGTCGACCAGAGCCGGGCGCCCTTCTTCTTTAATGACCTTGAGGGCCCGATCCAATGCCGGTCGGATTTTATCCGGTTCAGTGATCGGACCTTCGCCGAACATGCCGAAGGAGCGGGCCAAGTTGGCGAAGTCCACCGGCGGCTTTTCCATGCGCATGCCTACCACTTTGTTTTCCGGCGGCCGGCCGCGCGCAATGGCGATTTTTTCCTGGTGCTCTTCGTCATTGTAGTAGGTCCGGTTATTCGTCATCACGGTCAGGAGCGGCACCCCTGTGTTGGCAGCGGTCCAAAGCGCGCTGGTAGTGTAGAGCAGCTCGCCGTCTCGCTGCATGTTTACGCACACCGTTCCTTTGCCGCGATGGACCAGGGAGGCGCCGACTGAAGCGCCGGGACCGTAGCCGAGCCCGCCGCCGCCGTAGCCGCCAAGGAACAAACCTGGTTTATCCCAATCCCACAACCGCTGCGGCCAGCCCCTGAAAGCGCCCGCGACCAGCAACCACGATTCTTTTCTGATCGCCTGCCAAACCTCATAGGCGAGGCGCGGGGGAGAGATCGGCCTCTCGTCCCAGCGCCGCTTGAGCTCGCTCTGCCACCGGGCGCGGATCTCTTGATGCTCTAAGCCGAGATGCTTGCGGCGCTCCCCGACAACGCCGTTGGAAAATTTTCCCTGTTTTCTGATCTCTTCGATCAGCGCCGGCAGAAACACCGAGGTGTCGGCAAGAATGGGCAGATCTACCGGCGCCAATTCCTGGACATCCGTAGTCAGGCTGCGCACAGCGAGATCGGCGAGCGTGACATGGATCACCTTGCAACCGGGCTTGAGCGCAATGGTCGAACCCCTGACTTTAGCTTCGTAGCGCGCCAGAGCGCCGTAAAGATCCATAATATCCAATGCCAGGATAACGTCCGCGTTGCCGATCAACTCTCTTTCTTTGCCGGTCAAGTTGAGCGGGTGAGTGTTGGGAAAGTTGAGTCTCGCGCCGCGGTCGATCACCGGGATAGCCAGGAGGTCGGCCAGCTCGATAAGGCTCAGCACAGAGGAGTTATTCCTCCCCATATAATCTGCCAGAACCACTGGATTCTGCGCCGCCGCAAGAAGCCGCGCTGCCTCTTTGATGGCATCGCTATCGGCCTGCAGCGGGGCCGGAGGCCGGTAGCGCAGCGGGTCAGGCAGAGGAATTTCCTGTTCCAGTTGGGCCTCCTGATGCTCCACATCGAAGCAGAGATAAACCGGACCCTTGGGCTCGGTCATGGCGATGCGGTAGCCGCGCAGCATCGTGTTGGGAATGGCTCCCAGGCCGCCCGGCTGATCATCCCACTTGACGAAGTCGCGCACGAGATTTCCCTGCACCAGCGCCGTATGAATCCAATCGATCCAGGGACGGCGCTTGCTCGAATCCATCGGGCCGGTGCCGCCCATCACCAGGATAGGGGTGCGGTCGCACCAGGCGTTGTAGATCGCCATCGAGGCATGCTGCAGACCGACGACATTATGGACAATCGCCGCCATTGGTTTCCCCGCAGCCTTGGCATAGCCGTGGGCCACGGAAACGGCGATCTCTTCGTGGCAACAGAGAATAATTTCAGGATTACGGTCGCCGTTGTAATTGACCAGGGAGTCGTGGATGCCGCGAAAACTCGACCCGGGATTCAAAGCGACATACTCAATTCCCAGAACTTTCAAAAGAT